>JAQVKJ010000083.1 GCA_028694715.1 Weeksellaceae bacterium
CTGCGCCTGATTCTACGCCGTAAGTGATGGCGTTTTCAATCGGTAATCCTTTTCTTACAAACAACTGTTCGCTGACCTTATTGCTGAACTGAATAAAGGTTTGTAAAAAATCTTCTGCATCGTCATAAATGTCCAGATGATCCGGGTCAATGGAAGTAATCACCCCGATTTTGGGCGAGAGCTTCAGAAAGGAGCGATCGTATTCATCCGCTTCCGCCACTGTGTACTGATTGCCACGAATCAGAAAATTGGTTTGATAATTTTCAACAATTCCACCCAAAAAAGCAGTGCTTTCGTAGGCTGCTTCGTGCAATATATGACCAATCAGCGAAGAAGTAGTGGTTTTTCCGTGACTACCCGCTACTGCTATTCCATAGGTTTGTCGGGTGATTTCTCCCAATACATCTGCTCGTTTGAGTAGGGTAAAATCCTTTTTTTGAAAATATTTTAATTCGGTATGCTCACAAGGAACTGCGGGCGTATAAATCACCAAAGAATTTTTTGGATTCAACTGCTGCGGAATAAAAGAAACATGGTCTTCATAATGCACTTTTATGCCTTCGGATTCCAACTGCCGGGTCAGCTCTGTTGCGGTTCTGTCATACCCCATTACTTCCTTGTCAAAATAGCTAAAGTAACGCGCCAGGGCACTCATGCCTATGCCGCCAATGCCGATAAAATAATAATATTTGTAATCCAGTACATTCATTTTATCTGACTCAAAATAATCTTCACAATTTCTTTCGTAGCATCGGGTTTTCCCAATTGACTAATATTTTCTGACAATTCTCGGCGCATAGTATCATTTCCCACCAAATCCAATGCAGTGTTCACCAAACGGTCGGCAGCCTGATTGTCGCTTATCATGATTGCCGCATTTTTATCGGCCAATGATTTTGCGTTTTTTGTTTGGTGGTCTTCGGCGGCGTACGGAAAAGGAATCAAAATGACCGGCTTTCCCACCAGACAGAGTTCCGAAATGGCCATTGCGCCTGCACGGGAAACAATTACATCGGCAGACGCAAAGGCGGTTTTCATTTCATAAATGAATTCGGTCAGATGAATTCCAGACAAATCATTTTTTAATTCTCTTTTGAGGTATTCGAAATCCTGTTTCCCGGTTTGCCAGAGCAGTTGCACATCATTTTGCAGCAATTTTTCAACTCCTGCCTTCCATGCATTGTTGAGCGTTCGCGAACCCTGACTGCCACCGATTGAAAGGATTACTTTCTTGTCGGGATTCAATCCAAACGATTCTATTGCAGTTGCTCTGTCCGGAAGATTTGTAAAGATTTCTGACCGAATCGGGTTTCCTGTATAATGGGTCTTATCAGCCGGAAACTGACTGATTCCTTCGTAGGCTACACAAATTGCAGCTGCTTTGTTTTTGAGTAATTTATTGGTGATTCCGGGGAATGAATTCTGCTCCTGAATCACTACCGGTATGCCTTTTCGGGCAGCCTTCCACAGCAAGGGTCCGCTCGCATAACCGCCTGTTCCTAAGGCTAAATCAGGTTTGAAGTCGTTTAGGATTTTATTTGACAACCGGAGACTTCTGATGAGTTTGAATGGCAAGTTAAAATTCGAAAATAAATTTCCGCGATCAAAACCAGAAACAGGCAGACCTTTGATTGGGTATCCTGCTTTGGGAACTTTCTCCATTTCCATTTTGCCAAGTGCACCTACAAACAATATTTGGGTTTCGGGTAGCTTGGTTTTCAATTCGTCAGCAATGGCTATTGCCGGATAAATGTGACCCCCAGTGCCTCCACCACTGATAATAATTTTATGCGATATCCTGGATGACTTCATCTGTATTTTTTCTTTCTTCTAATTTAATTTCCTCCGGCGTCATAATCGCACGACTCACACTCAACACAATTCCAAAGGCTATGCAGGTCACCCACATGGATGTACCGCCGTAACTGATCATCGGGAGTGGCTGACCTGTCACCGGAAAAAGGTTCACAGCAACGCCCATATTAATGAAGGCCTGGAAAATGACAGGAAGGCCGACCGCACAGACGACCAGAGTCCCAAAAATGGTATGGATTTTTGTAGCGATAATCGTTATCCTGTACAGTATCAATAAATAAACAAATATCAATGCACCCGCACCAAAAATCCCATATTCTTCAACGATAATCGCAAAAATAAAATCGGAAGATGATTGTGGCAAGGTCTGTTTAAAAACGCTTTTGCCCGGGCCAACCCCATTGACGCCTCCACGGTTGATGGCCGCCTTTGCATGATGCACCTGATAGGATTCTATACCCTTGTCATTGGTAAAATTTTCTATCCTTGATTGCCAGGTGTGCACCCTTGAACTCGGCAGCAATTCGGGCTGCTTCAAGGCAACATAGATGAATGTACCTGCTCCCAGCACCCCTACGCCAACGATGACCAGCAAATACTTGATGGGGAAACCTCCAATAAACATCAGTACCAAACACATAGCAAAAAGTATGACTGCTGTGGAACCGTTCGCCGGAAGAATCAAGCCAACGATAACAAACATCGGCAAAAATAGCGGTAACAAGGTGGAAACAAAACTGATTTTTTTGTTTCTCGTAATGGTCAGGTATCGTGCAATGTATATGAGCAATGCCATTGAGGCAAAGGTAGATGTCTGTATGGTGATAGAAGTTCCGGGCAGCGTAATCCATCGTGAAGCGTTGGCACCGTCAATGGTTTTTCCCTGAAGCAAAGTGTAAGCCAGTAATCCCACTGAAATAATGACAGCAATCAACGCAAATCCACCGAAATACTTGTAATTTACTCGCTGAACCGCTACTATAATGAGCATGCCCACAATCAGGAAAATCGCATGTTTTCCCATGTGTGACACGACCGAACCCTTTCCCACTGTATAAACCAGATTGGAGCTCGCTGAATAGACGGGAAGAAAGGAAAATACAGCCAGCAGACCTATGAATGCCCACAGGTATTTGTCTCCTTTGATGTAATTCTTAAAAATATTCATTCTTCCCAGCAATTTTATAATTTTTTGACTTCTTCTTTATATTGTCTTCCCCTGTCCTCATAATTTTTGAACAAATCAAAACTTGCACAAGCAGGCGAAAGCAACACGGCATCTCCTTTTTCGCTGAAGAAATATGCTGCCCTGACTGCCTCTTCCATCGATTTGGTTTCCACTATATTTTCAATTATTCCGCTGAATGCTTTCAGAATGGGTGTATTGTCCACGCCCAAGCAAACAATCGCTTTCACTTTTTTCTGAACCAGTTCAAACAATTCCGTATAGTCGTTTCCTTTGTCAGTACCACCCACAATCCATACGACGGGTTCTTTCATGCTTTCGAGTGCATAATAAGCTGCATTGACATTGGTTGCTTTTGAGTCATTGAAGAAAGCGACTCCTCCCACTTTGAGCACAAATTCCAGTCGGTGTTCCACTGCGGTAAAATCAGACATGCTTCGTCTGATGACTTCCTTTCTTATTTTGAGAATGTTAGCAGTGGTGGCCGCAGCCATTGAATTGTATATGTTGTGTTTTCCCTGAAGCGAGAGCTCAGAGAGCGGAATTTCGAATTTTTCGGGATAATTAATCATCAATTTTTCATCATTTGCAAAGGCACCGTTGCCCTGATTTGTTTCCATAGAATAAGGTATTTTTTTTGCTTGTATATCGATTTCTTTAATTAATTCAGTGATATTTTCATCGTCAAAATCATAAACGAAATAGTCTTCATGCGACTGGTTTTCAGTAATTTTGAATTTGGTTTTGGCGTAAGTTTCGAGTTTATAATCGTATCGGTCGAGATGGTCTGGTGTAATGTTGAGCAGTATGGCGATATAAGGTTTGAAAGAAACGATGTCATCCAACTGAAAGCTGCTAATTTCCAACACATAACAATCATATCCACATTCAGCCACCAGATCCGAAAAACTTCTTCCGATGTTTCCACCAAGCCCGGCGTTCATACCGGCCACATTCAAAATGTAGTGAATCAGCGAGGCGGTGGTGGTTTTGCCGTTGCTTCCGGTTACCGCAATGATTTTGGAATCAGTAAAACGGGAGGCGAATTCAATTTCAGAAATCACCTGAATATGTTTTTCATTTAATTGACGAATCAAAGGGGCTTCCTTGGGAATACCGGGGCTTTTGACCACCAAATCAGCTTTAAATATGATATTTTCTGTGTGTTGACCTTCCTCGAACTCGATGTCATTGTCGATGAGTCTGACTCGGTATTTATCAGTCAACATTTCGCAGTCCGACAAAAACACGCTGTATCCCTGCCTTTTGCCCAGAATAGCAGCACCTACACCACTTTCTCCTCCGCCCAATACAATCAATCTTTGCTGCATCATCTCATTTTTAAAGTTATCACTGTAGCAACCGCCAGAATAAATCCAACGATCATCATTCTATTTACTATCTTGCTTTCATGAATACCAATTTTCTGATAATGATGGTGCAATGGTGACATCAAGAAAATTCTTTTCCCTTCACCGGTTTTTCGTTTGGTATATTTGAAATACGAAACCTGAAGCATCACCGAAAGACTCTCAGCCAAGAAAATTCCGCAAAGCACAGGAAGCATCAATTCCTTTCTCACAATAATTGCCACCACAGCAATCAGCCCACCGATGGTCAGACTACCGGTATCTCCCATGAACACTTGGGCAGGGTAGGTATTGTACCACAGAAAACCAATCAGTCCTCCGATAAATGCAGTGCAGAACACCACCACTTCTTCAGACCTCGGAATGAACAATATATTCAGATAATCGGCAAAAATAATGTTGCCCGACACAAATGCGAACAGTGAGAGTGCGGCCACAATAATCACTGACGAACCAGCTGCCAGACCGTCAATTCCGTCAGTGAGGTTCGCACCATTTGACACTGCGGTAATGATGAAGACCACCGCCAGCAGAAAAACAATCCATTCGTACTTGATTTTTCCTACATCGTCCATCCAAAACATCAAATCACCATAATTGAATTCATTGTTTTTCAGAAAAGGCACCGTGGTATCCAGGCTTTTTTCTTCTTCTCCAAATTTAACGGTATGTCCGCCGATTTGCTGTGTCTCGACGGTAGTCATCTGATGCTTCACGGTAACATCGGGGCTGAAGTAAATCATTAGACCCACAAAAATCCCGAGTCCGGCTTGTCCGAGGATTTTGAATCCTCCCCTCAATCCTTCTTTGTTATTTCTAAAGACTTTGATGTAATCATCGAGAAATCCGATGGCACCAAGCCAAATGGTTGAGACCAGCAGAATAATCACATAAATATTGTCAAGTTTGGCAAAAAGCAAAGTTGGGATGATGGTAGCAAGGATGATGATAATTCCGCCCATGGTGGGTGTACCGGTTTTTTCGTTCTGACCTTCCAATCCGAGGTCACGAACGGTTTCACCCAGTTGTTCGCGGTGCAGATAATTGATGATTTTCTTACCGAAGAAAAGAGCGATGAACAATGCGGTGAGTACCGCCAGCCCCGAACGAAAAGAAACATATTGGAACATACCCGTCCCAGGTATGTCAAAATGTTTGTTTAAATATTCAAAAAGATAGTATAGCATCTTATTTATTAAGTTGTTTTGCCAATTCCTTTACCGTCTCCATGTCATCAAAGTGGTGTTTCACTCCGTTGATTTCCTGATAGTTTTCATGTCCTTTTCCTGCTATGAGGATAATGTCTCCTTTCTTCGCCATCTTCAGTGCAGCTTTAATCGCCTCTCTTCTGTCGTTTATTTTTAATGTTTTTTTGTAATTGATTGGTTTCACACCTCTCTCCATGTCAGCCAGGATTTCTTCGGGGTCTTCGGTTCGAGGATTGTCTGATGTAAAAATTGCCAGGTCCGAGAATTCAGATGCAATGTCGGCCATTTTGGGCCTTTTTGTTTTGTCTCGGTCACCACCGCAACCCACCACCGTGAACAGTTTTTCGTTATGGTTCCTGATGGTCTGAATGGTTTCCAGAACATTTTTCAATGCATCAGGTGTGTGTGCATAATCGACGATTCCTACAATCCCGTTGGCTGAAAGGAATGACTGAAAGCGACCGTCCACTTTGCCCAGCGTACTCAGTCGTTTGAGAATTTCTTCTGTTTCAAAACCCAAAACTTTCCCTACAGAATAAACTGCGAGCAGGTTGTATGCATTAAAGCGACCAATCAATGTTGTCCAGACTTCTGTGCCGTCTATGTTAAGTAGCATCCCGTCAAAACGGTTTTCGAGAATTCTTGCTCTGAAATCCGCATCTGATTTCAAAGCATAGGAGTACCTTGTAGCCAAGGTATTCTGGAGCATTACCACTCCGTTCTTGTCATCACTATTGGTCAGTGCGCTTGAGGTTTTGGGCAGTTTGTCGAAGAAGCTTTTCTTTGCGCTCAAATAATCCGCAAAAGTTCCGTGGTAATCGAGATGATC
>JAQVKJ010000084.1 GCA_028694715.1 Weeksellaceae bacterium
AATTTTTTGCTTACAAAATATTTAGATTATTAAAATTTAAATATCCTACAACAAAAAATGTTCAAAACCGGAAAATAAAAAAATGCCTCCTAAATCAGAGGCATTCCATAAAAAAATTTGTATTTGTCTTATTTCACGACAATTTTCTTGGTCTGAACTTGTTTACCTGATTGGATTTTCACATGTAAACCCCTGCTGGAAGTGCAGAAACATTGATTTGAGCATCCACCGAATTCGGGTTCAGTCTCAGTACCTGCTGACCCGATGTGTTGAATACAGCGATGTTGTTGATGTTTGATTTGGAGGATACATTCACCAAGTCTTTTGCTACGGTAGGATATACTGAAATATCGGTTACATCCATATCGCTCACACCCATGTTGAATTCACCTTCGTAGAATTGGATGTTATCAATCCACATAAAATTAATTGGCGCAGCCGAATAAAAATCAAAACCATTCAGTTTTCCTTGAAAGGTCGGATCGTCTCCAAAAGGAATGTCCACTCCAAAAGTGATTTCTGTACCGTTCATGAACAATCTAACGATGTTCATATCCAAATCATGCTCAATGGCAAAAGCAATCCACTCTTCTTCCACATAGGAAAAATTATAGTCTGTACCTGCTGTAACGAAATGAAAAGTCCCCGGATCAGCTTCGTTGCCTGCAGTAGGTAGAATTCCGATATACGACTGGTAAGCCCAATTACCGGTTGACCCCAAAGCACCTAAATCATGCTGGGCATTAAAATAACCGGAACTACCGAAATCAATGAAAAAGTCCATTGTAAAAGTCCACATCCCGCCAGTTTTCATACTGGTATCCAAAATCGCATCCTGAATCTGATCATTCCCGATAAATCCTGACTGAGTTCCCTCAGAAGCCCGTTCATCAGTAACAATAATGTTCTCAGGTCCGTCCGCCATACTCCAGTTGGTCCAATGACCACCAAAATATGGCCCCAACGGATAATCTTCAAATCCGTCAGTCATTTGCGCATTTGCAGTCAAGCCAAAAATCAGAGCTCCTGCCAAAAAATAAATTTTCTTCATAGTAATCACATTTTATTTTATTAACAAACAAATATATTAATTTT
Source organism: Weeksellaceae bacterium (assembly GCA_028694715.1). Taxonomy (GTDB): domain Bacteria; phylum Bacteroidota; class Bacteroidia; order Flavobacteriales; family Weeksellaceae; genus Moheibacter. The sequence goes on from JAQVKJ010000084.1 coordinate 1,096, forward strand.
TTGCTAAAAAAAAATATTATTACTTCGAACGAATCAATTTACCGAATCTATGATTTAATGAGTTATTCAATCTAATTTTTTTAACTTTGCTCAATACTCAAAAAGATATGCAAACAGAAACAGAAAACAAATTATCATTTGAACAGTTTAAAAAAAGAATATTAGACGATTATAGAATTTCTGTCATGTCAAGAGAAGCCAGTCTGATAGGCAGAAAGGAAGTATTGACCGGGAAAGCAAAATTTGGAATTTTCGGAGACGGAAAGGAGATCCCTCAACTCGCCATGGCAAGGGTTTTTAAGAACGGCGATTTTCGTTCCGGATACTATCGCGACCAAACTTTTATGATGGCCATCGGGCAGTTGACTGTTACAGAATTTTTTGCTCAACTTTATGCAAACACAGAACCGGGAAAAGACCCTGCCTCAGGCGGAAGACAAATGAATGCTCATTTTGCCACCCGTTCACTCAATGAAGACGGCTCATGGAAACCACTCAGCAAACAAAAAAACTCGAGTGCCGACATCTCCCCAACCTCAGGGCAGATGCAACGACTTCTCGGATTGGCACAGGACTCCAAATTCTACAGAGAAAACCCAGATGCAGATACTGAACAAAATTTTTCGTTAAACGGAAACGAAATCGCATTTTGAACCATTGGCGATTCCAGTACTTCAGAAGGACCCTTTTGGGAAACCATCAATGCCGCCGGTGTACTACAGGTTCCCATGATAGTCTCAATATGGGACGATGGATACGGAATTTCAGTCCCCAATAAATACCAGAGCACAAAATCAAGCCTGAGTGAGATGCTGTCTGGTTTCCAAAGATCTGAAACCGAAAGAGGATTTGAAATATTCACAGTTAAAGCATGGGACTATCCGGCATTGGTTTCGACCTATGAAAAAGCCGAAAAAATCGCAAGAGAAGAACATGTGCCCTGTATTGTTCATGTTCAGGAATGCACCCAGCCACAAGGACACTCAACTTCGGGTTCGCACGAAAGATACAAATCAAGTGAAAGACTACAGTGGGAAAAGGATTTTGACGGTATTTCAAAATTTAAAGAATGGATTCTCAAATTTGATACCGGTGAACAAATCCTGGCCACAGAAGAAGAAATCAACACAATTGAAGAGGAAGCGAAAAGAGAAGTAAAAACACTTCAGAAACAAGCTTGGGCAGAATACTTGAACCCATTGAATGAAATCAGAAATCAAGCCTTGGCATTGCTCGAAAAAACAGCCGCAGAAAGCCCAAACAAAACATTTATTGAAGATGAAATAAAAACATTAAAAACCAAAGATATTCCATTTAAAAAAGACACTTACAGCACCGTGAGGAAAATTTTCAGAATCACCAGAGGTGAAAATTCATCCGCACTGAATGAACTGAAAAACTGGTGGGAATCACAATTAAAAAAAGAAGAAGATGCGTATTCATCTCATCTCTACAGTCAGTCAAAATGGAGTGCCCTCAAGGTTGAAAAAATTGACCCCATTTATCCCGAAAACCCCAAAATGATAGACGGACGAGTCATCGTTCGTGATAACTTTGACAAAATTTTTGAAAAACACAACAATGTACTTGTGTTTGGTGAAGATTCAGGGAAAATCGGAGATGTCAACCAAGGATTAGAAGGTCTTCAACAAAAATACGGTGAATCCAGAGTCTCAGACACTGGTATCCGGGAATCCACCATTGCCGGACAGGGAATTGGAATGGCAATGCGAGGACTCAGACCAATTGCCGAAATTCAGTACCTTGACTATATTTTGTATTGTATTCAAATTCTGTCAGACGATGCAGCTACAATACAGTATCGTTCAAAAGGTGGACAAAAAGCTCCGGTCATCATCAGAACCCGTGGCCACAGACTGGAAGGAATATGGCATTCCGGCTCACCCATGGGTGGAATCCTTAATCTGGTGCGAGGCATGTTTGTCCTTGTCCCCAGAAACCTGACCAAAGCTGCAGGCTTCTATAACACCATGCTCCAAAGCGATGATTCAGCAATTATTGTTGAAAGTCTGAACGGATACCGATTAAAGGAAAAAGAACCCGCCAATCCGGGCGAATATACAGTGCCTGTGGGCGAAGTAGAGGTAACAAAAGAAGGAAGTGAAGTTACGCTTGTTACATACGGTTCCACTTGGAGAATAGTCTCAGAAGCCGCCGAGGAACTCGAGAAACTGGGCATCAACGCAGAAGTAATTGATGTTCAGTCACTGCTCCCCTTTGATGTGAAACATGACATTGCAAAGAGCATTCAAAAAACCAACCGTCTGGTGATTATCGATGAAGATGTGCCAGGTGGTGCATCCGGGTTTATACTTCAACAAATTCTGGAGGAACAAAATGGTTATTTCTATCTGGACAGCCAACCGTTGACCATCACCGCCAAAGCACACAGACCGGCTTATGCAAGCGATGGTGATTACTTCTCAAAACCTTCCGTTGACGATATCATTGAAAAGGTATATGAATTAATGAGAGAAGCAAAACCGGAGAAATATCCGAAAATCATCTAAATCAACTTTTCCAAAGTTCAAAACTTCGGAAAAGTTATCTCGGACAAAAAGCATCCAAAAGTTGGTTCGTTTTCAAAACACCTCTAAGATGTCAGGCTCAGTATGCACCAATACATCAGCAACTTCTGGGAGTTGCCGTTGAATTTCATCTTTTAGTTCGTGTGCAATTCTGTGTCCTTCCATCACCGAAATGTCTCCTTTTACAATCATGTGTAAATCTACATAATAGACCATCCCCATTTTTCTGACATGGCATTTTTCGGTGTCAATGACACCGGGAACTTTCAGGGCGATTTGACGAATTTCTTCAATCAAATCATCATACAACTGTTCATCCGAAATCTCTCCCCAAACCGGTCTGAAAATCCTGTAAGCATTGTAGGCAATAATGAATGAAGCGAAAAGCGCAGCCCAGTCATCGGCGGATTCAAAACCTTTGCCAAAAATCAAAGCAATTGAAATTCCGATAAAAGCCAAGACAGAAGTAATTGCGTCGCTGCGGTGGTGCCAAGCATCGGCCAACAGCGACTGGCTGTTGGTTTCCTTGCTTTTTCTTTTGACATACTGGAAAGACAATTCTTTGAAAATGATAATCCCGGTCAGCACAATCAGCGTAAATTCCTTGGGTGCTTCATGGGGTGTTCTGATGTTTTGAATGCTTTCGTAAGCAATAACCGTGGCCGAAATTAGCAGAAATCCAACGACCGAAAAGGTGGAAAGTACTTCCACCCGACCATGTCCGTAGGGATGATTGTCGTCGGGAGGTTTGGTCGAAGCCTTCAATCCAATCAAAACCAAAAGTGATGAAAAGACATCGGCAGTGGATTCAATTGCATCGGCAATCAACGCGTAGGAATTCCCAAAAACACCTGTAAGCCATTTGATTGCAGCCATCGTTAAATTAAGTAAAATGCTGTAAACCGAAGTTCTTATTGCTTTATGGGAATCCATCTATTTTTAAAAAATCCTGCCAGAACCAAACGGCCTGGCAGGATGTGTTGAAATAATAATATATCGCTTAATCTTCACCCATAAAAGGATATCTGTAATCCTTTGGCGGAACAAAATTTTCTTTGATGGTTCTCACAGAAACCCAACGCATCAAATTCATGGCTGAACCGGCTTTGTCATTGGTTCCGGAAGCTCTGGCACCACCAAACGGTTGCTGTCCGACAACCGCACCGGTCGGTTTGTCGTTGATATAAAAGTTCCCGGCAGAATTTTCTAACATTCGGGTGGCTTTTACAAGCTCGTATCTGTCTTTTCCAAACACAGCACCGGTCAGTGCATATTCAGAAGTCTGGTCAAGCAACTCAAGTGTTTTTTCCCAGTCTTTGTCCTCATACACATAAAGGGTCAGTATTGGGCCAAAGATTTCTTCCACCATACTTTCATATTTCGGATTGGTGGTTTTGATGACGGTTGGTTGAACAAAATAACCTACTTTGTTGTCGCATTTCCCACCGAAAATCACTTCTGCTTCTTTTGATTTATTGGCTCTGTCTATGTATCCTTTGCATTTTTTGAATGAAGCTTCATCGATAACGGCATTCACAAAATTGGTGAAATCGTCGGGTGCGCCCATTTTGATTTCGCTGAGCATTTTGCCCATTTCTTTTTCAACTTTCGGCCAAAGACTTTTGGGGATATAGGCTCTGGAAGCCGCCGAACATTTCTGTCCTTGGAATTCAAAAGCACCACGAACCAATCCTACGGCTACCTCTTTGGCATCGGCAGATTTATGTGCTATCACAAAATCCTTTCCGCCGGTTTCGCCTACGATTCTCGGATAGGTTTTATGGGTGGTGATATTTTCACCGATTTGTTTCCATATTGATTTGAACACCGATGTCGAACCAGTAAAGTGAACACCTGCAAAATCGGGGTGTTCTATACATATTTTTGCAGTTTCGGCTCCGCCAGTCAGTACCATATTGATAACCCCATCCGGCAATCCGGCTTCTTTGAAAATTTCCATCAGGACTTGGGCTGAATAAATCTGAGTTGTGGAAGGTTTCCAAACCACCACATTGCCCATCAGTGCCATGGATGCCGGCAAATTTCCTGCAATAGATGTGAAATTAAAAGGAGTAATTGCAAAAGTAAAACCTTCCAATGGTCTGTATTCAACTCTGTTCCAAATTCCTTCAGAAGATATGGGCTGATCTGAATAAATCTGGGTCATGTATTCCACATTGAATCTGAAAAAGTCAATCAGTTCGCAGGCAGAATCGATTTCAGCTTGGAATGCGTTTTTAGATTGTCCAATCATGGTGGCGGCATTCAATTTGGCTCTATAAGGTCCTGCCAATAAATCTGCTGCTTTCAAGAAAATTGAAGCTCTTTGTTCCCAGGGCATGGCCGTCCAGTCTTTTCGGGCTTTCAGAGCTGCATTGATGGCTGCTTTCACATCGTCGCCGGTTCCTTTGTGGTAATGGCCCACTGTGTGTTGGTGATCGTGCGGCGGATGAATCGCCACTTTGTTGCCGCTTTTTATTGCTTTGCTTCCGATATATTGCGGAATTTCAATCACCTGATTGTACATTTTTTTGTAAGTAGCGAGCAGTTCCTCGCGTTCAGGTGTACCCGGTGCATAAGACAAGACCGGCTCATTCATCGCAAATGGTATCTGATAAATTCCTTTTGGCATGGTTATAATTTTTTAAATGTTTTTTGAAATTTGAGTTACAAATGTATGACATTCAAGCGTCTTTTTTGAAAACAATTGTCATAAAAT
>JAQVKJ010000085.1 GCA_028694715.1 Weeksellaceae bacterium
CCGGGGATGTCTTCTATCTGCACTCAAGGCTTTTGGAAAGAGCCGCAAAGATTATCGGCGATGACCGTGTAGCCGCAGAAATGAACGACTTGCCTGAATCACTGAAAGACAAAGTAAAAGGAGGAGGTTCATTGACTGCACTGCCCATCATTGAAACCCAGGCAGGAGATGTTTCTGCATATATCCCAACCAATGTGATTTCAATTACTGATGGTCAAATCTTCCTTGAATCGGATTTGTTTAACTCCGGAATCCGTCCTGCGATCAATGTGGGTATCTCGGTTTCCCGTGTAGGAGGAAGCGCACAAATCAAACCGATGAAAAAAGTTTCGGGAACTCTGAAGCTCGACCAGGCACAGTATCGTGAGTTGGAGGCATTTGCGAAGTTTGGCTCTGATTTGGACGCCGCTACCATGGCCGTCATTGGAAAAGGTGAGAGAAATGTGGAAATTCTGAAACAAAATGTTCACTCACCCATACCGGTGGAGGAGCAAGTGGCCATCATCTATGCAGGTACAAACGGATTGCTGAAAGATGTCCCTGTTGCCAAAGTCAAAGAATGGCAGGAAGATTTCCTTTCACTGATGAGAAATAAACATTCACATACCTTGGAGCAAATCAGAAACAGAGAATATTCTGACGAAATTGTGGAAGTATTGAAAACAGCTATTGCAGATACAACAGTCAAATACAGTTAAACATTATTTAATTCATCATAATTAAAGAATGGCAAATTTAAAGGAAATACGAAACAGAATCACCTCGGTGGGTTCAACCATGCAGATTACAAGCGCAATGAAAATGGTGTCTGCTGCAAAGTTGAAACGCGCACAGGACGCAATTCTTCAACTTCGTCCGTATGCTGACAAACTGCGCGAAATACTGCAGAACATCAGCTCCAATATGGACAGTAGCCTCGGAGGGGATTTAACCGTTCAGCGGGAAATCAAAAAGCAATTGCTGATTGTTATTACCTCCAATAGGGGATTGGCAGGTGCATTCAACTCAAGCGTGGTGAAAAAAGCAAATTCAGTTATCTCAGAAGCCAAAGAGGCCGGAATTGAGGTGGAGTTGTTGACCATTGGAAAGAAAGGCTTTGATTTACTGAAAAAACAGGAGAAGATTTATAAAAACTGTTCATCCCTATGGGAGAATGTCGATTATGCAGAGATCGCTGCGCTTTCTGAAGAGGTGGTAGAGAAGTTTATCCACTCAGAATTTGATCAGGTGAGAATCATCTACAATCAGTTCAAAAATGCGGCAACTCAAATTGTGACCAATGAGCAATATCTGCCCGTTGAGCTTGCGGTATCTGAGCAACAGGATGCTACCACACTGGCCGACTATATTTTTGAACCCTCAAAGGAAAAAATTCTTACAGATTTGATTCCTCAAACACTCAAAACCCAGTTGTATAAAACCATATTGGATTCCAATGCAGCAGAACACGGTGCAAGGATGACGGCCATGCACAAAGCAACCGATAATGCGGACGCACTCAGAAAAGAATTGGTGCTGCAGTACAACAAAGAACGACAGGCGGCAATTACCAATGAAATCCTTGAGATTGTTGGTGGTGCAGAGGCTCTGGATTCCTAATCAGGACATAAAAGCAAATAGGAAAAGGACGGGGTTTTTGCCCGTCTTTTTTTTTATCCATTAAAAATTTATGACTGTAATTTCCTTTGAATTACTGATATTTGCGAAAAAACTGAATGGTCTGGGAAATCTTTTTAGCTGTTGTCTTTGTTCTGCTCGCACTTGATTTGGGCGGATTTAATAAGAAAGCACATGTTATTTCACATAAAGAAGCAGCCAAATGGACTGCCTTTTGGGTTTCACTCGCACTTGCCTTCGGTGGAATTTTGTACTGGTTATTTGCACATGGACACATAGACAATCCACTGAATTATTCTGCGCAGACAGCGTTTTCAAAATATCTGCAGGGCTATCTGGTGGAGTTGTCGCTTTCGGTGGACAATATTTTTGTGATTGCGGTGATTTTTAAAGCCTTCAGTATTCCACAAAAATACCAGCACAGGGTTTTGTTTTGGGGAATTATTGGAGCCATCGTTTTTAGAGCCATCATGATATTCTTCGGGCTCTGGCTGATTGAGAAAATGGAATGGATTACATACTTGTTTGGTGCATTCCTGATTTATACAGCATTCAATATGCTTAGGTCACACGGAGAAACACAATTCGACCCCAAGAACAGTAAAATTCTGAAAGCCGTCAGAAAATTAATGCCTGTGACCAAAGGGCTTCACGGACAAAAGCTGATTATTCGACGGATGGGTAAATGGTTGGCCACTCCACTGTTTGTTGCGCTGATTGTGATTGAGTTTACCGATGTGCTTTTTGCCCTGGACAGTATTCCGGCCATCCTGGCAATTACAGAAGACCCTTTCATTGTCTTTTCGTCCAACATCATGGCCATTCTCGGACTTCGGTCGATGTACTTCTTTCTGGCCAATGTAATTGATAAATTTGCATATCTGAAATACAGTCTGACGGCCATTTTGGTGTTTGTTGGCATCAAAATGCTTTTGCATGGGTACCTCAAGAAAAATGAAATGGATCTACCCGAATGGCTTTCGCTGAGTGTAATCGTAAGCTCACTTGCAGCAGGAATTTTGTATTCCTTGTATAAAAATAAAACCTCTAAAAATTAATAATATTGAGATATTTTAGAAAAAGAATTGTAAAATTGTCAATTATTGATTAAAATAGGCCTAAATTTAGCAATTAATTAACGCGTGAATTATAATATAATTTGTTTTACTTATGAGAAAACTTTTACTTGTCCTTGTGTTTGTTCAATTTCTGTTTGGTGCAAACGCACAAAGCATTGTAGTGAATCCCTCAGGTGCTCCTGAGTCGAGTTATGATGCAGAACAGTTGTTGACAGATGTTTTGTTGGATGGTGGAGCTTGTTCTTCATCTTCCAATTTTCAGTTAAAAGACAATCCCTCTGAACAATTTCCCAGTGCCAACAGAAGCTGGGGGTATTTCACCAAAGGAAATTCAAATTTCCCGTTCAGTGAAGGAATTGTACTTACCTCCGGATATGCCAAAGATGCTGAGGGGCCTAATACAGGTATTATGTCTCAAGGCGGAGCCGATTGGACAGGTGACCCTGATGCAGATTTTCTGGCACAAATCGGTACCAACAATGCAACAATTTTTGAATTTGATTTTGTGCCTCAGGGAAACCAAATTTCATTCAACTACATTTTTGCGTCAGAAGAATACCCGGATTATGCCTGTTCAACCTACAATGATGTGTTTGCGTTTATTATCAGTGGACCCGGCATTGTAAACGACCCCGGTTTGTCTGGCAAAAATATTGCTTTGCTACCGGACGGAAACCCTGTGACCATCAATACCGTTAACGATGAATGGTGCGGAAATCCCGATTACTATGTTGCTGGACCTTTCGCCAATATCGAATACGGTGGGAGAACTGTTCCACTGACCGCCATGGCAGATGTGATCCCAGGACAAACCTATCATATTCGGTTGTTGGTTGCTGACGCCGCCGACAGGGCCTATGATTCTGCTGTCTTTCTTGAAGCAGGTTCATTCTATTTGGGATCCGTAATCGTAGATGAAGACGGTGTTGTGTTGGGAGATGATTTGTACATCTGTGGTCAGGATGAGTATGAATTGTTCGTAAACGCTGACCCAAATGAATTTGATATCCAATGGTTTTTCAATGACGACCTCATCCCGGGAGCAACCTCAAATTCACTGGTTGTCAATCAGAATGGAAACTATAAAGTGGAAGTTACCAGTGGTGACTGTACTGCATCGGACGATATTAATATCGTCTTTGGAGAATTACAAACCAATGGTGACACCTTTATACTCGAAGAAATCGATTTGGATGAAAATGGCGTAGAAATCTTTGATCTGACAGAGGTAGAAGCCATGGTGCTCGACGATCCATCGCTGGCTACCTTTAAATACTATGAAACAGAGACCGATGCTGAAAATGAAAACAATGCGATTGCTAACCCCACTGCATATGAAGCCGCCAACGAAACCATCGTTTGGGCAAGGGTGACCAGCGTGGAAGGAGGAGTGAATTGCTACAGTATCGTCAAAATTATATTGAAAATAAAGCCCAACTGTATTTATCCCGAAGCAGCATGTTCCAATGAAGAAGGTTTCGGATTGAACATCCCGTTCCTCAATGATGGAGACATTCCGGCATCTGCACCTCCGGGACCAAATTACGGTTGTTTGTTCCAGCAACCCTATCCAAGATTTTATTATTTTAAAATCGCAGAATCAGGTGATTTGTATTTTGACCTAAATCAATACACAGAACCCGATCAGCAAGGAACACCTATCGATGTTGACTTTATCGTTTGGGGACCATTCAACGAAGTGCCATGTGAATATTCAGCACTGCAGGACATTGTGGACTGTAGTTATTCGCCAGATGCATTTGAGTATGTGTCTATTGAAAATGCCATAGAAGGTGAATATTATATCATGATGATTACCAACTATGCCGGAACCTACGGTCAGTTTGGTTATGTGAATCTGATTTTTGATACCGAGAATTCAACAGGTACTTTTGACTGTTCCATTGTAACTGGCGAAAGGCTGTATGAAGAATGCGACAATGACCACGACGGCCAAGTGTCGTTTGACCTTGCCTCCATTGCAACAGATTTGGTTGAAGGCAATCCTACACTGACTGTTAAATTCTATTCAACAGAGGAAGACGCAACCAACGACACAGACAACAATGTGATTCCAACCGGCATTTTTACCGTAAATCAAGCCGATGCACCTGTAACTATCTACGCACAAGTCAAAGACGGAATGGGTGAAATCACAAAAGTCTGGACGGTTATCTTGGATATCAATGAAGGAATTCAAGGACATCATGACGCGGAATTCTCAACCTGCGACATAGGCGGAGACGGTATTGAAATCATTGACCTGACCGCTATTGATGTGATTGACAATCCCGGTTTGTATGTCATCAGTTATTACGAAAACGAACAAGATGCTACTGAGGGCAACTCTAATGTGATTGCAAATCCACAAAACTACCAAACCGGCAATACAGTCGTGTATGTGAGAATTGTCAATGAGGACGGCTGTTTTGTGGTAGTCAAAATCACCATCGAACTGACCGAGCTTGAGGTGGATTTGGGAGATGACTTCAATATGTGTGAAGGAATTGCCGAATTGATGGCTCAAGGAGATTTTGAAGGAGACGGCGTAAGCTATGTCTGGGAAAAAGACGGAGTGGTGATTGTAGGAGAAAATGACCAGATACTGATGGTTACTGAACCAGGAACATATACTGTGTTTGTCACCAGAGAAGACGGATGTACAGGTTCTGATACAGTAATTGTAGGCCTGGATGAATTGGAAGTAGATCTTGGGGACGGATTCTCAATGTGTGAAGGAGAATTTGAATTGACTGCTACTGGCAATTTTGAAGGATTGGAAACCGTGACCTACACTTGGTCCAGAAACGGTGTTGTCATCGAAGGTGCCGATCAACAAACGCTAATTATTACGCAAACCGGTACTTATAGCGTGTTGATAGAAACCGAATGGGGTTGTACCGGAACCGATACTGTGGTCATTTCACAAGGAGAGGAACCCGTAATTACAGGCATCACCTACGGTCCTGATTATATACTCATTGAAGCCGAAGGAGGTGCGCAACCTTATCAATATTCGATTACAGGATATGTATGGCAAGACAGCAATCAGTTCAATTATCTACCACCGGGCAAATACACGGTGTATGTGAAATCTGCCGAAGGCTGTTTGACCACTATGGAAATTGCAGTTTTCAAGATTCCAACGATGTTTACGCCCAATGGCGATGGTATCAACGATACATGGAACATTCCAAATCTGGATGTCTATCCCGGCTCAACGGTGGTGATTTACGACAGAAACGGAAGATTGGTTTATCAGTCAGAACTGAACTCAAATACGATTTGGGACGGATTCTACTCGAACGGACAAAAAGCTCCGACTCAAGACTACTGGTATATCATTAACCTGACTGACGGCCGTAAATTCACAGGACATGTGACTGTGAAAAGCCGTGGTGAGAAAGATTGATAATTAGGGTCCGGAGCCCGCTCCGGACCTGAATTCATAAAGAAAATTTTTTGCAGATAAACACAATACGCCTACAAATGAAAAAAATTAATATACTCTTAATAACAGCTTTGAGTCTCATAAGTATGAAAGCTTTTGCACAGTCCAGTCTGCCTTTCGATGAGCAATATTTTATCATGGACAAATTTCTGGTCAACCCGTCTTTTACTGGTGCTGAAGACGATATAATCTTCAGGGCATCGCACAG
>JAQVKJ010000086.1 GCA_028694715.1 Weeksellaceae bacterium
AGACAAGCCTTCAGCGAAAACTGGGTGGCACCGCTCGGACCAAATGTGAATGGATTTGAAAAAGATTTGGAAAGTTTTCTGGGCAATAATTCTTCAGTAGCAGCCCTCAGCTCAGGAACTGCAGCACTACACCTAAGCCTGATTCTGGCTGGTGTACAGGCCGGTGACGAAGTGATTTGCCAAAGCATGACCTTTTCGGCTTCAGCTAACCCAATTGTATATCAAGGTGCTACCCCTGTTTTTGTGGACAGTGAAAATCACAGCTGGAATCTTTCACCCGAATTGCTCGAAACAGCCATCCGAGACAGAATTTCTAAAGGTAAAAAACCAAAAGCCGTCATCGCCGTCCACCTTTACGGCATGCCCTTTCATTATAATGCCATAAAGAAAATATGTACAGATTACGATATCCTATTGATTGAAGACGCCGCAGAAGCACTTGGAAGTACATACCATGGGCGAAAATGCGGAACACTTGGTGATTTTTCGATCCTGTCGTTCAACGGAAACAAAATCATTACCACTTCAGGAGGTGGCGCACTCAGAACTTCTGACCAAAAACTCAAGGACAAAGCAGTCTTTCTTGCCACTCAGGCACGGGACAATGAAGTACACTATCAACACTCAGAAATTGGATACAATTACAGAATGTCCAATATCGTTGCAGGTATAGGAAGAGGACAAATGAAAGTGCTCAACGACAGAGTGGAAGCCAGAAGGAAAAACTTTGAATATTACCGAGAACAACTCTCAGATGTGGACGGAATTGAGTTTCTGGACGAACCGGAAGGTTGCCTCTCCAATCGCTGGCTCAGTTGTATTTTAACGAAATCTTACGAAATGAGAGAAAAAATTAGACTAAAACTTTTGTCATCGAACATAGAAAGCAGACCTTTGTGGAAACCAATGCACCTCCAGCCGGTTTTTGAGAAAGCTCCGCAATATATAAGCGGAATGACTGAAGATTTGTTTAATAGAGGATTATGTTTACCAAGCGGCTCAAATTTAAGCCGCCAAAATCTGGATAGTGTAATTGAAAAAATTAAGTTTTAAATACCTGAATCACAAACTCAGAAAGAACCTCAAGGACGAAGTTCCGAGATGGATTGTTCTGTTGGTGGATTTGTACATCACTGTCAATACTTTTCTGCTCACCTTTATGTTGCTCAAATTACTCAACATCGGACCCAAAACCCGTTTGTATGACGTAGTGATTTATCAAGTTCCAATAGTTCTGATTTGTGCTCTCACAGCCTTTCTTGCCACTTCTTCTTACAGAGGAGTTATCAGACACACAGGATTTAGAGATGTGATCAATGTGCTGATTACAAATGTGGCATATTTGATACTGCTCAGCTCGTTTTATTGGCTAATTCTCAATACAACGGTCAAACCACAATTCATTTTTGGGAAAAGTGTCATACTGGTCCATTTCCTTTTCAATGTGCTTTTGATGATTTTCCTCAGAATCCTTTACAAGGGAATCTATGAATATTATGTGGTTGGCGGACGGGTCAACAAAAAAGTAATGATATACGGTGCTGGAGAATCAGGTGTCATTACATACAAAGTACTCAACAAGGAAGAAATGGGCAAAACCTCGGTCTTTGGTTTTATTGACGACAACCCCAAGAAACGGAAAAAGAAAATTGACGGACTGAAGATATACAACCCCAATAAACTCGACAGTAATTTTTTTAGAAAAAATAACATCAGCGAAATTATTATTTCCATTCAAAGACTGAATTCAAAAGAAATCAATGACATCATCGATCGTTTCTCGGATACATCCGTACACTTGAAAAAAGTTCCACCGGTTAGTAAATGGCTCAATGGAGATTTGTCACCCAAACAAATCAAATCACTGAACATTGATGACTTCCTCGGAAGAGACCCCATACAGCTCGAAAACAATGAAATTCTTAATGAAGTCAACGGAAAAACCATACTGATTACCGGAGCCGCAGGCTCCATCGGTAGTGAAATTACCCGTCAGTTGATGGCATATCCTGTCAAAAAGCTGGTATTGCTCGATCAGGCCGAATCTGCGCTCTTTGATTTGCAACAAAGTTGTGAAAATAAAAATTGCAGTTTCATCGTGGGAGATGTACGCAACAAAGACAAAATGAAAATGATTTTTAAGGCCTTCCAACCAGATATTGTTTTTCATGCCGCAGCATACAAGCATGTCCCACTGATGGAAGAAAACCCATACGAAGCCATTTCTGCAAATGTCAAGGGTACCAAAATCGTGGCTGATTTGTCGGTTGAATCGGAGGTTGATAAATTTGTGATGATTTCCACCGACAAAGCAGTGAATCCTACCAGTGTGATGGGGGCAACCAAGAGAATTGCAGAACTGTATGTGACACACCTAAACCTGTCAGGCAAAACCAAATTCATCGTTACCCGTTTTGGAAATGTACTCGGATCAAACGGTTCGGTGATCCCGATTTTCAAAAGACAAATAGCAGATGGCGGCCCACTCACCGTAACTTCTCCAGAAATCACCCGTTACTTCATGACGATTTCCGAAGCCTGCCAGCTGGTTCTGGAAGCAGCAGCCATCGGTTCTGGTGGAGAAGTTTTTGTGTTTGATATGGGCGAGCCAATTAAAATCTTTGATCTGGCCAAGAAAATCATCAGACTAAGCGGCCTAAAATATCCTGATGACATCAATATTGAAATTGTCGGTCTGCGACCGGGAGAAAAACTACACGAAGAATTACTGACAAGCAACGAAATCTGTGTGGATACCCATCACCCAAAGATTCAAATAGCAAAAGTCGAACAAAAGAAAGTAACATTGATTGACAAAATCAACGAACTCGCCCGGCTTGAAATCGATGACAACAATCTGAAAAATGAAAAATTTGTACTGATTGCTAAATTGGTTGAAATCATCCCTGAATTTACCACAGACAATAATTTATTTGATATCGATTCAATAAGCACAATTGCACCCACAAAAAATTAAATTTTATATTTGCAACTAAGCTGAAAATAAAATGAAAGTCCCTTCTTTTCCTTTGGATTTTAAAACACCAATGTTTTTGATGACAGTCCTAATGATTTTGTCTTGCGTACCAAGAGAGAAGATTGTGTATTTTCAAGGCGATACAAACACCGTGGAATTGCTGACCGAAAAATACTCCGCTGTGATCCAACCTGATGATTTGTTGGATATCACCGTCTTTGGACGAGATGTGGCAGCCACCCGGATTTTTAACCAGGAAAGCAACAAAGGAGGACAACAGACTTATTTGGTTGACGAAGAAGGATACATAGAATTTCCGGTGCTCGGAAGAATTAAACTTGCCGGACTCACCAGAAACGAAGCCATTCAGTACATGAAAGGAATGTTGAGCAATGAAATCATTGACCCCGGAGTTTCTATCAAAATCACCAATTATAGAATTACTGTACTGGGAGAAGTCAAAAGCCCGGGTTCTTATGAGTTGGAATACGAAAAAGTAACCCTGATCGATGCGCTCGGTATGGCGGGCGACCTGACCATTGACGCCCTGAGAAACAATATATTGGTCATCCGTGAAGAAAATGGAGAAAGAAATTTTTACAGAGTGGACCTGACTTCCAACGAAATTTTTAATTCACCGGTGTTCTATCTTGCCCAAAACGATGTAATCTATGTTGAACCCAGTAAACGAAAAATCAATTCAAGCACAAACACCATCAGAGATATCAGTTTTGTCATGTCGGTTACCAGTTTTTTGATTACTTTAATTACAGTGCTCACTCGTTAAATTGCTGAAATGGATTACAAAGAATTGGACGAATCATTGGAGGTAGAAATAGAAAACAGTTCGCAGACCTTCCGCATTATCTGGGAACAGTTGCTCAGAAACTGGTATTGGTTTGCAGTAGGACTGGGAATCGCATGGTCACTGACCTATTTTCAACTCCGCTATGCAGAAAGATTTTACAGCACCGAAGCCAAAATCCTAATCAAGGAGGATGTCAACCAAACCGGCTCCGAATTGAGCGTTTTGGCTGGAAAAAGTCTGGGAAGATTAGATGTGAAACCCAATATTGCAGACCAGATTGAAGTGATGAGTTCAAGGAGGCTCATTGGTAAAGTGGTCGGGAAACTACAACTGAATGTCAGATACTTTGTGGAAGGAAGAATCAAAAGACAGGAAGTATATTCTGAAGTTTCGCCCATTCAACTGAGAGTTCTCTCAAATGACCCTTCGCCGATTAGTTTTGATGTAAACATCAAATCCGCTTCTGAGATCGAAATCGTCAGAGGCGATAAAATCACCAAAACGGATTTCGGTAAACCCTTCGTACTCGGTAATAACGAACTGATGGTCTTACCGAGAAAGAACAAGAATGTCAAAGAAGAAACCAATATTCAAATTTCGGTCTCAAGCATAGAATCAGCCACCAACAGATACAAAGGAAAAATCAACATAAGACCCTCTGAAAGAAGCTCAGTGGTCAGCCTGTCGATGGTGGACAATATACCTGACAGAGCAAGATGGTTCATCAATGAACTCGTTGAACAATACAACACAGATGCCATCAACGATAAACAATTGGTAGGTGAGAAAACTACTAAGTTCATAGAAGAAAGGCTTGCCAAAGTAGCAGACGATCTACAGGCAAGAGACCAAGATGTAGAAATTTTCAAAAAGGAAAATCATGTCATTGACTTGGTAGCAGAAGGAAATACCAGCATGGGACAGGCAACAGCCAATCATTCACAGATGCTCGAACAGTCCAATCAACTTAGCCTGATCAATTATATGGAGGATTATTTGAACTCCAACAAAAACGAACTGGTACCTGCCAATATTGGTCTGAATGACGGTGCAGTGAATTCGGCAGCACAAAAATACAATGAATTAATTCTTGCCAGAATGGACATGCTGAAATTTTCACCTGAAAACAGCCAAATCGTACAAAATTTGAATGAACAAATTAGTGAAATTGAAACCAACCTCCACAATACTTTGTCCAATTACAAGAAAACTGTTCAAATTACACTCAACAGAATTCAAGGTGAAGGCGGAAGAATCGATTCCAAAATCACAAAATTCCCCACCCAGGAAATGGAGTTCAAAGACATCTCCAGACAACAGAAAATCGTGGAAGCACTCTATCTGTTTTTGTTACAGAAAAGAGAGGAAAATGAAATCACCAATTCAGCCACACCTTCGGCCATCAAAGTAGTGGATTATGCCTATAGCAACCGTTCTCCTATTTCGCCTGACAGCAAACGAGCCTATATCACAGCCACAGCCTTCGGATTCCTGATTCCGTTCGGAATTCTCTATGTCATCTATTTGCTTAACAACAAAGTGAAAGGCAGAAAAGATGTAGAGAAAATAGGTGTCTCCATCATTGGCGAAGTGCCGGCCTCTAAGTCGGGTGGAGAAATTATCGACATTAACGACAGAAGCCTATTGGCGGAGTCCTTCAGGATTCTCAGAACCAATATCGGATTCTATCTGTCAGGTAAAAAAGACCGATCAAAAAGCATATTTGTAACCTCCACCATCAGCGGTGAAGGAAAAACCTTCATCGCAGGCAATCTGGCGGTGACGCTCGCAGCAACAGGAAAATTCAAAGTACTGATCATTGGCGCAGACATTCGAAATCCAAAGATTCTCAAGTACTTTGAATTGAGCAAATACAGAAAACACAACGGAGTTACACAGTTTCTGATAGATTCTGACTTGACGATTGACGACCTAATCATACCCCAACCCGAAAGGAATCTGGACATCATTCACTCAGGTGTGTTGGCTCCCAACCCCTCAGAACTGCTCATGAACAATAGATTCAAGGAATTGATGGCAGAAGCAAAAGAAAAATATGATTATGTGGTGGTCGATACCGCACCGGTCAATCTGGTGACAGACACCCAACTGATTGCAGATTATGCAGATTTGTTTCTTTATGTCGTCAGAATTGATTTCTCAGACAAAAGACTGCTCGAGATTCCGAGAGACCTTCATCGCGCCAAGCGCTTGCCAAATATGGCCATGCTGCTCAATGATGTCGGTGCAGGAAGAGGTTTTGGCTATGGATACGGCTATGGTTATGGTTACGGCTATGGTTACGGTTACGGCCATGGAAAAGGCTATTACCACGACAAAGACCAAAGCTTCTGGAACAGAATCCTGCCGTCCAATTTACTCAACAGAAAATACCGATGGAGAGGAAAATCCGACAGCGACGAAGGAGAGGAATGATTCAAACAACAATTTCTGCCACTACGAAAGTACTCCCACCGATGTATATCAAATCATCGGGTGATGCATTCAAAACGGCTG
>JAQVKJ010000087.1 GCA_028694715.1 Weeksellaceae bacterium
ATCTATATAAACGCCCTCTTTTCTTTGGCGAGCTTCAATGCGGCAAGGGTATCGGCGGTTTCACCCGATTGTGAAATTGCAATCACAATGTCTTGACTGCTGATGATGGGGTTTCTGTACCTGAATTCGGAAGCGTATTCTACTTCTACCTGAATGCGTGCCAAATCTTCTATCAGGTATTCACCAATGAGACCGGCATGATAGGAAGTTCCGCAGGCCACGATGATGATTCTTTTGGCGTTCAGAAATTTTTCTTGATAATCCCAGATGCCTGCCATCTTGATGATGCCTTCCTCAACGAGCAAGCGTCCACGCATGGTATCACGGATGGATTTGGGTTGTTCGTAAATTTCTTTTAACATGAAATGTTCAAATCCGCCTTTTTCGATTTGCTGAAGATTGATTTTCAGTTCCTGAACCGTATGGGTCACACTCAGATTGTCTTTGATCTTTCGGATGTCCACTTCTTCTCCCATTCTTATTGTGGCCATTTCGCCGTCATCAAGATAAAATGCTTCTTTGGTGAATTCCAGAAAAGGAGTGGCGTCTGAGGCGATGAAAAACTCATTGTCGCCTATACCGATAACGAGTGGACTTCCCAATCGTGCCACTACAATTTCACCAGGTTCATTTTTACTTAAGACCGCAATAGCGTATGCTCCGATGGCTTCGTTCAGTGCGTATCTGACTGCATCGGTCAGGTTTAGATTTTCTTTGTCTTTGAAATATTGTATCAGGTTGACCAGTACTTCCGTATCTGTTTCACTGTGAAAAACAAAACCATTTTGTTGGAGCTCGGTTTTCAAGGAATCGTAATTTTCTATGATTCCGTTGTGGACCAGCACTATGTTTCCATCGTTGGACATATGTGGGTGGGAGTTCACATCATTGGGTTCACCGTGGGTTGCCCAGCGGGTATGTCCCACACCCAGCGTGGAACCGTTGTCAAGATACTTGGATTTCTCTTCCAAATCGGACACCTTGCCTTTGGTCTTTACCAATCCGAAACCCTCTTTTTCCATCAGTACCAAACCGGCACTGTCGTATCCTCGGTATTCAAGTCTCTTCAGACCATTGATTATAATCGGATATGCTTTTCTGTGTCCCAGATAACCTACAATTCCACACATATTTTTTATTTTTTTGTGTAATAAATTTTAAGTTTCATTTGTTTGTCGGCCTGTTCAGAATTGTTTCCGTGCAGGACCACTCTGTTAGGATTAAATGCGCGGTCGCTCCAGTAAGGATTTTGTGGGTTGAGAATTTCTGAATAAGCCGAAGTCGGCATCATCAGAAAGTTGCCTACACTCAGTACAATTTTGGCATCTTCATACACCTCACCTCTTTCTACTATACTTTTTATGTAATCCGTGATTCTTATGGTATATGTCTTATTGTCTTCCTTGTAATTGTATGGGGGGTTGAATTGTACAGCCGTCGGATAACGGTTGTAGTATTCGGTCACATCTGTGAAGCTTTTGTGTTTGACTTTGCCATCTTCGGTATAGTTGAACCAAGCAAACAGATAGGGCGGTTTTTTTAATCCGTAATTGTCATCAACATGAATGCTCAGTTCTGCTCCTACAATGGCCCAACCGTTGTTTTGGACATTGTGTGTGATTTCGTCCAATTCTTCTTGGGCAATTTGTATGATTGTTTTGGTGCCGTCCATACCGGCCAGATACAGTCTGCTGTCTCCTTGGACAGTATTGGGATTTGTGTAGGCATTTACAAACTGTGAGCTTCGGTTGGCGTGTTCAAATTGATTCACCTGTACATTGTAACCTGGTGTAGGCGACCAATAGGAGGCAAAGAACAGTGGTAGAGTTGCATTCTTGGTTTCTTCTTCATCTTCTTCGGCGTCCGGGTCATCGTAGTGATAATACATCGCCAAGTTAAACTGGGTCGAAGCCGACTGAAAGTGAAACAGGAATCCTTGCTCCTCGGGCGTACTGATTTCTATTCCTCTAAAGAAATTCCTGATAAAGGAGGCCTGGTCCACCATGTCGGACGAACCTTCGTTGTCAATAAATTTTTGTTGAAAATAATCCTTGTCCAACTTGATTTTGATTGTCACTGGGGGGAGTTCGGTCTCAGGGTCGTTTTTTTTCTTGGTTTGGTAGGTAATTACTTTGTTTGAAATCTGCTGCGCTCCCAAAAGCTGAGGAAGTACCTCTATTTTATTGATATTGTCACAGCCCTGACAATTAGATAAATCAGGATTGGAAAAATGGATTGAATCCTGCGACTGCATATATTTGGCCACCTCTTTGACTTGAAGCGTAATGGGCAGTTCGGAATTCCCGTAAATAGAATCGAGTTTGTAAGTCCTTTTGATTCTTATGGTGGCAGAATCAGTAGGAGTCTCGCCCTCCTGCAGATATACATAAGTCGTATCTATCTGAATGTTCTCCTCGCCGGTTTTATAATAAACCGGGATGCTCAGAATCACCGAATCCATTGCGGCATTTTCGCCAAATTCAGGATTCAAAATCCCTATGCGTGCCTGAGAATAAAATCGTGCTTTTGTTCTTCCAAATACGGGTTCTTCATACACCCCAAGCATGGCATTCTGCAGCATCTGTTCATCCGAACGGATGGAGTCGTTGTTGGTGTTGTATGAAATTACTTTGGCGTAAAAAACATTGGAGGAAGCGCCGTCAAAAAGATCGTTTCCTATTTCATTTATATCATTTTCACATGAGAAAACAAGGAGTGCCGTTGCACAAGCTGTCAGTGCAACAACAAATTTTGAAAATCCTTTCATCAATTATTATTAGCTTTCATTCATTAATTCTTCAGCATAGAAAACTTTATATGCTTCACAGATTCCGTCCACTGGACAATATTCCATGACGGGAATGTTTTTGGATTTCAGATATTCATTGATGGATTCAGGCAAAAACTCCTCGCCCTTCACTGCGGCATCGGCATACTTCAAAGCCGATTTGACCATGGCCTCATAGTCAGGGTTTTTTAGGTATTTGGCTACTTCACCGTTGATGCCGTCAAAAGCGAGTTTACTACCGATATCGGCATTCAGCTCTCCTTCAAAAGGGCTGTCATACAGAGAAACCACCACTTTTGCCTCGTTAAAGAAAGAGTCTTTGGCATAATATTCTTTAATATAGGCAGGAACCAAACCGGACATCCAACCCAGTATGTGTACCACATCGGGTTTCCAATTCAGTTTTTTGACTGTTTCCAACACCCCTTTCGCAAAGAAAATTGCCCGTTCATCATTGTCGCTGAAGAAATTGCCGTCGTTGTCGGTGTACACCGATTTCCTTTTGAAATACTCTTCATTGTCAATGAAATAAACCTGAATTCTCTCTCCCGGCACTGAAGCAACCTTGATGATAAGCGGTTGATCCATGTCATTGATAATCAAATTCATACCTGAAAGTCGAATCACTTCATGAAGCTGATGTCTTCGCTCATTGATCACACCAAATCTTGGCATGAAAATTCTGACATCTGCACCTTTCTCATTCATTGCTTTTGGAATTTTTAAGGATTGCAGCGACATCGGCGACTCAGGAAAGTAAGGGATCATTTCAGTTGTTACGTACAAAATGCGGTTTCCGTCCATACTCAAACTCATTAAATACTTGAAATTCTGCACAAAGGTACGAAATTTCTACGACATTTAATATGCTTGTAGTATTTTTGCCAACTTGAAAAACAGAATTTAACATTATCGAATGATTCTTTTGCACAAAGCCGAAGCGCTCAAACCAGTGGTGGATGAACTGAGAAAACAGGGCAAACGAATTGGTTTTGTGCCTACTATGGGTGCACTCCACCAAGGACATTTGTCACTGCTCCACCATGCCATTGCACAAAATGATTTTAACATCGTCAGTATTTTTGTTAATCCAACACAATTCAATAACCCGGATGACCTCAAAAAATACCCAAGAATGTTGGAAATTGACCAGGAACTTCTAAGTCAAGCGGGCTGTGACGCTGTTTTTGTACCCGATGTAGAAGAAATTTATCCTGAGGGTGAACTCACCGAAAAATTCGATTTTAAAGGGCTCGAACGACAGATGGAAGGCAGATTCAGACCCGGGCATTTCGACGGAGTCGGAACGGTGGTCAAACGATTGTTCGAAATTGTGAAGCCCGACAATGCCTATTTTGGTGAAAAAGATTTTCAGCAACTGAGAATCATTCAGCAATTGGTAGAAAATCAAAAATTGAAGGTGAACATAGTTCCGGTACCAATCAAGAGAGAAGAAGATGGATTGGCCATGAGTTCAAGAAACTTGCTATTGAGCCCCGAAATGCGCAAAGAAGCTCCGGTGATTTTTGAAATCCTCAATGCCGCAAAAGATTTTTTCATTGAACATTCTGCAGCAGAAACCAAAAAATTTGTAGAAAATCTCTTTGAACAAAGTCTGCTCCAACTCGAATATTTTGAAATTGCAGACGAAGAAACACTACAGACTGTTGAAGACAGAAACTGCTGTATTCACATCCGAGCATTTGTCGCAGCTTTTGCAGACGACATTAGACTGATTGATAATCTGAGATTTCAATAAGGCAGAAAAATTGTTTTTTTAAAAATCTTACTACATTTGTCGAATTATGATGATAGAAATTGTCCGTTCAAAAATTCACAGAGTAAGAATCACAAATGCTGATTTGAACTATATAGGAAGTATTACCATTGACCAAGACTTGCTCGATGCAGCCAATATGGTAATCGGTGAAAAAGTACAGGTAGTCAATCTACAGAACGGTGAAAGATTTGAAACCTACACCATTCCCGGTGCAAGGGGAAAGGGAGAAATATCGATCAACGGCCCTGCTGCCCGTAAAGTTCAACCTGGGGACACCATCATTGTGATGAGTTTTGCGTTGGCCACATTGGAAGAAGCGAGGAATTTCAAACCCACCATTATCTTTCCAGATGAAAATACCAATCGTTTAGACGGATAATGAAATCAAAAGTCGGCCATTTCGTCTTTACTGCCATCGCCATATTGCTGGCCGTGGTTTTTCTATGGCTTACCCTCAGACAAACCGATTTTGAAGTACTCAAAACAGCAGCCAAAAGTGCAAATTACTTCTGGTTCTTCCTCTCTGCAGTGCTCAGTGTGTTGTCTTATTGGCTCCGTGCAGCCAGATGGAAACTCTTGCTCGAACCGGCAGGTCATCCCGTACCCGTCTCCAGCGGCTTCTGGGCGATTTCATTTGGTTACTTCATGAACCTGACCCTGCCGAGAAGTGGTGAAATTGCAAGAGCTACTTCGCTCTATAAAATGGAAAAAGTTCCGGTGGACAAATCCATCGGGATGATTATTCTTGAAAGATTGATTGACTTGGTTTTTCTCAGTATGTTCTTCTGTCTCGCATTGTTTTTCAACGCACAAACCTTGATTTCATTTCTTTCTTTTGCCGATGTTTCGGTACTCGGCAAACTCGGTATTGCTGCCGGTCTGCTGACTGTGTTGTTGCTGTTGTTTTATGTTTTCAGAAAAAGCTTCATACGATTCAGCTTATTCGGAAAGATTTCGGACTTTTTGAAGGGAATATTGGCAGGATTCAAATCCATTCTGCAGCTTGAACACAAAACCGCATTCGTGCTCTATTCTTTCGGTATCTGGCTTTGTTATTTTCTGATGACTTATCTGGTGATTTTTGCCTTTCCCGCCACCTCGCATTTTGGACTGGCCGAAGGCTTTTTTCTGATTGTCGCCGGTGCATTGGGAATGATACTGCCCGCTGTGGGCGGGCTCGGCTATCCCTATGTGATGAGTATCGCCTTTTCCGCAATTTATCTCAGTGCCGGACAAACCTCTCAAGAGGGCAGAGAAGTCGGAAACTACTTCGGACTGATGCTCTATTTCGTGCAAATCGTTTCAATGCTCGGATTAGGTTTCCTCTCTGTTTATTACATCTCCCGTATTGGAAGAAAATCAGCTTGAAGTCGGCTGAAAGAGAACCAATAATTATAATACAATTGACTTTTGTGGATTGGCTCTGTAGCTGTGTACGCATGGGATGAAGTGAAGCGCATCTTCGTCCAAGCTCCGGAGAGGTTCAATCCAATTGGAGGAATTTAAATCCAACTCCAAAACACAAAAAAATGCCGAGAATAGTTCCCGGCATTTTTAATTTTATAATCGAGTTAGGATTATCTTTTGACAATCTTCTTGCTCACTGTTTTACCGTCCATTTTGATGTTCAGTATATAAACTCCAGTAGGCAGTTGTCCGATATTGAGCTGACCGTTTTGGGACTTCAACTGAGATGAAATCAACAATCTACCCGAAACATCTG
>JAQVKJ010000088.1 GCA_028694715.1 Weeksellaceae bacterium
CGACGCTCTTCCGATCTTCTTCCGGTACTTGAGCACTGATTTTCGGACAAACTGCAAAAAACAATACGATGAACGGAATCAGTTTTTTAAATTGAATGATGTATGTCTTAAGTTCTTTCAAAGGTCACAGTCTTTTTAATGTTTCTTTTACCAGCACATTGGCTTCTGCATCCGGATGTTCTTTTAAGATTACATCCATGACTTTTTCGGCCGCTCGGTTGGGAATGCCCAAGACTTCCAATGCTGATAACGCCTCAAATTTAGATTTATTTTTAGAATTTGTGTTAAATGAGCCAAAATTAAGTTCATCCCCCTCGAGTTTGTCTTTTAGGTCAATGATAATTCGTTGAGCGGTTTTGGCTCCAATCCCTTTTACAGTCTGTAATTTTTTAGCATTGGCTTCCTCAATCGCAACAATAATTTCCTCTGGCTCAAGTGAAGAAAGCATCATCATGGCCGAAGATGGGCCAACGCCGTTCACCGAAATCAGTTTCAAAAACAATTCTCTTTCCTGTTTGGTGGAAAAACCGTATAAAATCTGCGCATCTTCACGAACCACCAAATGGGTGAATATCTTTATCTGCTCCGCCTTGTCGATTTTGGCATAGGTATTCAGACTGATATTTACCTGATAACCGACCCCGCCGCATTCAATGATGAGGTAGGTCGGATAAGCTTCTGCCAGTCGTCCGTTTAGATGTGCTATCATTTTTCTCGCATTTGAATGTCCAGTACTGCAATGGTCGCAAGATTCACAATTTCGCTGATGTTGGAACGCATCTGTAGGATGTGAACCGGTTTGTTCATTCCCATCAGTATAGGGCCTACTACCCGCGCATCTTCAATCCCTCTCAGAATTTTGTACGATAAATTCCCCGACGCCAGATCTGGGAAGATAAATACATTTGCACTTTTGCCACTAAGTTTTGAGAAAGGATAATTTTTTGAAATCAGTTCTTCGTTCATCGCAAAATCAGGCTGAATCTCTCCGTCAACTACCATTTCTGGATAAGCTTTATGAAGAATGGACACTGCCTTACTGACTTTTTTTGAAACTTCTGTCCGTGCAGCGAAATTTTCAAAAGACAGCATCGCAATTCTGGGTCTGATTCCGATTCCTCTCACTACATAATCAGTCATTTTAGCAATTCTGGCAAGTTCTTCTGCAGTCGGATCCGGATTGATGGTCGTGTCAGCAAAAAACATAGGTCCTTTTTTTGTGAGCAGCAACATCAGTCCCGCTACTTTTGGAACACCGGGCTGTGCACCGATTGTTTCGAGCGCAGGTTTTAGTGATGCAGCATAACTTCTGGTACTGCCAGTTAGAAAAGCCTCTGCCTCACCGGCTTCCACCATCATTGAACCAAAATAGTCACGATTGGTCAGTATGCGTTGGGCATTGTACAGCGTCATTCCTTTTCGCTGTCTTTTTTTCCAGAGAATTTTTGCCAACTTATTTACCTGTTCTTCGGCTTCTTTGGATTTTGGATCTATGATGGGAATATCGGTTTGGATATCATATTCAGCCATTATCTCATTGACTTTTTCTTTGTTGCCGAGCAGTATTGGATGGGCGATGCCTTCGTCTTTGATGATTTGTGCAGCTTTCAGCACATTGTATTCTTCCGCATTGCTCATCACG
The DNA here is from genome assembly GCA_028694715.1 of Weeksellaceae bacterium. GTDB lineage: Bacteria > Bacteroidota > Bacteroidia > Flavobacteriales > Weeksellaceae > Moheibacter. Next base: position 1,643 of record JAQVKJ010000088.1, read on the forward strand.
ATGGTTCTCGGGGACTGCTTTGCCCGGTTTTGCAACATTCTCAGCAGTTTGGTTTCGTTGTTCATACGGTTGAGAAGCTCTTCTTCATACACCGTCCAGTTGTTGACTGGTTTTTTTGCCACTCCGGATTCCATCGCGGCTTTGGCTACCGCCATGGATACTTTGGTAATGAGTCTGTCGTCAAATGGTTTTGGAATGATATAATCGCGTCCAAAACTTAGATTTCCGATTTTGTATGCGCGGTTGACAATTTCGGGTACGGGTTCTTTGGCCAGTTCAGCCAGGGCATACACCGCAGCCAGCTTCATAGCTTCGTTGATTTTAGTAGCCTGCACATCCAACGCCCCCCTGAATATAAATGGGAAACCAAGTACATTGTTCACTTGATTCGGATAATCGGAACGACCGGTAGCCATAATCACATCAGGGCGGGTCTCCATTGCAAGATCATAAGAAATTTCGGGTACCGGATTGGCCATGGCAAATACAATCGGATTGTCGTTCATTTTCGAAAGCATTTCTGGGCTAAGTACATCAGCCTTTGAAAGGCCTATAAAAACATCGCAACCTTTCACAGCTTCTTCCAGCGTTTCCAGTTCAGTCTCTCTGACAAAAGGAATTTTCTCCTCGTTCAAATCGGTTCTTTTGTGGTTGATGACTCCCTTGCTGTCGCACATCAAAATCCGGTTGGGGTCGGCACCCAGTGCGATGTAGAGTTTGGTGCATGCAATTGCTGCGGCTCCAGCACCGTTGACCACAAAACAAACTTCATTTATTTTTTTTCCAGCCAACTCAAGTGCATTGATCAATGCGGCTGCCGAAATAATTGCAGTGCCGTGCTGGTCATCGTGCATCACAGGAATGTTGAGTTCTTCTTTCAGTCGTCGTTCTATGACAAACGCGTCAGGTGCTTTGATGTCTTCAAGATTAATCCCACCAAAAGTGGGTGAAATGGCTTTAACGGCCTGTATGAATTTTTCGGGGTCTTTTTCGTCAATTTCTATATCGAATACATCGATATCTGCAAAAATTTTAAACAACAAACCTTTTCCCTCCATCACTGGTTTGGCTGCCTTTGCACCAATGTCTCCCAATCCCAGCACCGCAGTTCCGTTGGTGATGACAGCCACCAGATTTCCTTTGGCTGTGTATCGGTATGCGTCGCCTTCGTCCTTTTGTATGGCGAGACAAGGTTCTGCCACTCCGGGAGAATAGGCCAATGCCAAATCTCTTTGTGTATCATGTGGTTTTGTGGGAACGACTTCTATTTTCCCCTTTCTTCCAAGCTCGTGATAACGAAGGGCGTCAATTTTCAGTTTGTCTGCATCTTCAACTTTCATTCATTGTAATTTTTACAAGAGGACAAATATAGGTAAGACAGCCGAAGTAATAAAACTTCAAGACTTAATTTCTCAACCTTAGAAGAATGATTTTAATCTCTTTCTTCATGTGAAAAAGCTGAGAACACACATTCAAGCTCAAAGCTGATGTACTCATCGGTTTCCTCAGTAAAATCCTGAACGGCTCCTTTCCATTTTAAACAAAGTGCCCCAGTTTCATCTTTGAAAAATGAGAGTCGGTTCTTATCGGCTTCGAAATCATGTTCTGAAAAATTCACATTGGTGTAGAAAAATTCTACGATTTCTCCTTCTTCGTCTTCAATTTCAGCATAACACTCCTCGATGTCGATGTGTTTTCCCTCCAGTTCGTCCGTGTTTTTGTATGGAACCGGAAAATCATCAACCGATAAAATCACTTGTGGAAAATTGTTTTGAACCGCATCGGCTTCTACATGATCCAAATCGTCTGTCGAATGAATTTCTACCAAAAGCTGATACTGATGACCTGAATAGACCACTTTACAAAAGCATTTGTCTATGTAGTAAACAAAGGTTTCCTCCGGATGGAAGAATTTGATGGTTTTCATTTGAAAGTAAAAAACTTAATATTTTTTGCGAAGATAAAAAGTCTTCTGAAATTTTCAAATATGCTTTTGCAATTTAGCTCTGATTTAGATGGATTTTGAAACCAATAATTTTGTTTTAATAGCATTTTTTATTGTGCAATGACATCATTAAAGTTATATTTGCGCACAGGAAACAACAGTATGTCGGACATCAAAGTCACCATCATAGACAGAGAAGGAATCAACCATGAAATAGATGCACCCACAGATATGTCGATGAGCATGATGGAAGTGGTCAAAGCCTATGAACTTGCAGAAGAAGGAACTTTCGGGACCTGTGGCGGAATGTGTATGTGTGCTTCCTGTCAGTGTTATGTCGAATCGGATGATGTGGAATTAAACGAAATGGGCGACGAAGAAGAAGCCATGCTCTCCGAAGCTTTCAATGTAAAAGAAAACAGCCGGCTGAGCTGTCAGATTCCGGTCACAGAAAATCTGGAAGGATTAGTGCTGAGAATCGCACCGGAGGTATGATTTCCTACTACTTTCGTTTGGGATAATCACAGAGTTTGAAAATTAGTTATGGAAAGATTTGTTGTACACACAGATTGCAAATCCGTATGGTTGGACTGTTTCATTTTGACTTCAAAAACTCCCGTAGGTGCAACTGACGAATTCCTTTATAAGTGGTATGAGGAGAAAAAGGGTCTAATGTTACTACATATTTCGGGTAATTATCTTCAATCAACATCAGATTACCAAATTCCCGTTCAACGGTTTTTTCATCTGCCAGCAGATAGCACGCCTGAACATATATGCGTTCCCCGTCTTTTTCACCTATAAAATCAATTTCTCTTTCTCCGTCTTTGCCTGTATAAACCTGATACCCCAAACGCAACAGTTGTATATACACCGCATTTTCTATCAATTTTGCTATGTCTGCACGAAAATTAAATGCTCTTACGCTGTTGCGAATACCAAGGTCTTCAAAATAATATTTTTCGCCGATTTCAAAAAGTTTCTGTTATAATTGACAGATTTACTTCTAAATCATTTTTGTTATGTTATAATTGAAGGTTTTATTTGTTGCTTTACGATTAAACAAAGTGTTGCTTGTCTTTTAGTTGAAAACTCCGGTTGACGGACTTAATAAACCCACTTTTCCAAAGTTCGGAACTCTGGAAAAGTTTTTAAGCGGATTTGGAGAGTGGTGAGTTAATCCAAATTGAATTATGCACTTTGCGGAGAATGATTATTGGTGATGTATTCAACAAAATAACGATTGTCGATTTTATCGAAAATTACATACCAAGTTGTACGATTGCTTCCTTTTATGTTTATGTAATGTTTTCCGTAATGTTGCAGTTCTTTCGGGACAGTATGATACTTGATTTCTTGTGGCAAATCTACCCGAATGTTTTGTCGAATTTGCTCAACATATTCGTGTGCTGATTCTTCAAAACCAAAATATTCTTTTTCGTAAAGTATGGCAATTAGCTCAATCAAATAGACACGAACACTCGGAGCGTAAATGATTATTGCTTCTTCTCCCATTTCAATGTTTTGATGAAATCATGAACCGCACCGAATGTTTCTTCTTCAGAAATACCGGTTGCCCATTTTTTCTCAAACTCCTCAGCTTCGTCTTCTGCAAAGGTTTTTGCAACGGTTAAAACAGCTTTTTTCCTTACTTCAGACAAACGATTAACATAGTTCGCTATTTGCGCATCAATATCTTCAACTTTTGCTGTATGTGACATAATTCAACAAGTTTATTGAAACAAATATACATTAAATCCCTCAATTACAACCCGCTCCCTTGGGGTTTTAAACTTTTGAAAAGTTAGAACTCGATTCAGGTAAGTTAAATTTAAAATAGGCTAAAGCGCTTCATTTTTGGCCTCTTCACAATAACTCCACCATGCCGCAGATTTATAATGCGGGCCTTTGTCGAACGAGGCAAAATTAAATCCGCACCAACTGATTTATGACTTTTACATAGTTTTTCTCTAACTTTACTCCCTATGAATTCAGAAGACAAAAGATTATTTCTATTAGATGCTTATGCATTGATTTTCAGAGGTTATTACGCATTTATCAAAAATCCAAGAATCAATTCCAAAGGGATGAACACCTCGGCCATCATGGGATTTACCAATTCACTGCTCGATGTGGTGAACAAAGAAAAACCCACCCACATGGCGGTGGTTTTTGATGTGGGTGAACCGACCATCCGAACAGAACATTTCCCCGAATACAAAGCCAACCGCGAAGAAACGCCCGAAGCAATCAAAACAGGCGTTCCCTTCATTCAGGACATCATCCGTGCGATGAATATTCCGGTGCTCTATTCCAACGGATATGAAGCCGATGATGTGATTGGAACTTTGGCAAAAAAAGCCGAACAAAACGGCTATACGACCTACATGGTCACGCCCGACAAAGATTTTGCGCAATTGGTTTCAGACAAAATCAAGATGTATCGTCCGCCGGCTTTCGGAAAAGGCGTTGAGATTTGGGGGCCCAAAGAGGTGAAAGAAAAATTCGAAATAGAAGACCCCATACAGGTCATTGATTTTCTGGGAATGATGGGCGACAGCGTGGACAATATTCCCGGATTGCCAGGTGTGGGCGAAAAAACCGCCAAAAAATTCTTGAAACAATATGGTTCTCTCGAAAACCTGTTGGCCAATACGGCAGACCTTAAGGGCAAAATGAAAGAGAATATAG
>JAQVKJ010000089.1 GCA_028694715.1 Weeksellaceae bacterium
CAGAAATTATTGGGTCACCGTCTTCTTTGGAAATAATGATGGATGATATCTCAAAGCCTTCATCGCCATATCCAGCCATGCCAAATGTTTCCGGTCCGATTTCTCCCGGCACATTATTAACTACAACGACGGCCAAAGCACCGGCATTCTGGGCAATTAAAGTTTTTTGTACGAAATCGCAATTGCCTCTTCTCACAACCGCAATTTTTCCATTGATTTCTCCGGGATTGGTGGCGGCATCACAACCGTCATAAGTATCGTTCCCCACTGTATTGGTATCTTCCATAATTCTCAAATCTGCCAACAAGGGCGGTGTTGGCAATATGGGTCCGTATTCGGCAAAACCTCCTACATAAAGTCCTTGTAAATCTCCTTCGGTGGTAATTTCCAATAAATCATAGACGGGAGCACCGGCGACGGCAGGCGTAAATAGATAAAACAGCATGACACCACTTTCTCCTTCAGGCCAAACCAAACAGTAGGCGTTGTCCATTTCTCCAATTGATTCTCCGGTTTGTCCCAATACATAAAATCCGTCTTCCCCCAATCCTTCTCCGGTGAAATTATATCCTTGTAAATTGGCAGAAGCCTCGTCAAATCCGTATCTGTAAAATATATCATGCAATAAATTGGACGAATAAAACAGATGGCTAATGTTCGCTTCTTTGTTTTCATTGGGATGAACCGACAAATCCAAAGGAAAATCAAAATTGAAGTTGCTTCCTCCGTCAATGAAATCACCCAATGAAGGGTAAAATCCGTTCATTACTTCTATCAATTTATGACTTTCATGGTCATACATCACCGCAACATTATTCCCTACAGTGAAGGTGTAAAAATTTTCTGTTTCGCCATCCGAATGCCATCCGGCGGGAGAATATTCAGGGAAATGTGGGGCTATAAGCAGCTCGCGTTCGCTATCCACAGGAGACTCATTGGGAAATGCATACACCCTGTACTGCGGAGTTTCATCGACCGACAGCTGCTGTTCGTGTGCCAAAGTTTTGTCAGATTCCTGAAGGGTTTTTCTTATTTCCCGATCGGGATTTGAAAATGCCCCGTGCGAAAAATCGCATTTCAACAGGAGGTTATGTTTGTGAAGAACTTCACCGGTGGAAGCATCGGCAATCAGCAACAAGACCTTCTGCCCTTCGTCTGTTTTCACATGGACAATCAGTTGATAGCTAAGAACCAATTGATTGGAGTTGGTTAAGAAATAAACCAATTGCGGTTCATGCTGTTTTTTGGGTTGTGCCCAGTTGCTATTTGCGAACTCTTCCGGAATCACATTTTGGTTTTCTTCCATGTGCATCAAATCAAAACCGAGTGCATTCGTGGCAATTTCGGCAATCTGATTGGCTGAAATACCCACTGAGTTTTTATGTGAGACTTGATTCAGCCCGTCAATAATATTTCCTTGGACAGATTTGACTTCCCCATTTTTTATGACAACCGAAATATGACTGTTGTAAATAGGAATACCGTTGTAAGTTTGTTTGAAATAATTGTACGAAATATCCGAATTCTCAGATTGGAATGCATCGGTTTTTTTTAAACTTTCTAAGTCGGACAGATTTACTTCCTGACCTGAGTTTCTCATGAAATCATAAATTTCTGAGGGTTCAACGACTTTTTGTTGCGCAAAGCAAAAACTTGTACCCAACATAAAAATCAACAATTTTAGAATAGCGTTTTTCATTGTTTGTGAGTTTTTTTAATTGATGAAGCGAAGTAATCGATTAATCAAAAAAATTACTCAAGATTTGGAGTGACAAAAAGGTGACAATTGAATCTCGCTACGCGTAAACAGCTGATTATAGGCAAAATACAAAACAAAGGCGTTTGTGTTTTGAATGATTTTTAAGTGAAAAAATCAATAGACTTCTGCTGTTACATTTTCAATTTTGTTGAGCAAAGATTGAGGTGTATCGTCTTCTGAGGCGTTCAGTTTGTCCTTCACCCGTCGCCAAGTTACCCTGACCGAATTGGGTGAAACGCCGAGGGTGTCTGCCATTCGCTTGGTGGAAAGTCCGATTTTCACAAGCATCAGAAACCGAAGTTCGGAAGTGGTGATTTTGGGTTGTATTGTTCGTAATTTTAAGATGAATTCTGGATAGAGTTTGTCAAAACCAGAAAGGAAATGCGTCCAGTCTTCGTCGGTCAGGATGGAAGTGTTCCGGAGTTCGGTAAGGGTTCTGCCCAATTCTGATTTCCTGTCGTCATAGGTTTCCTGCAATTGTTTCAACTCATTGACGATTTTGTTTATCAACTGATTTTTCTCTTCAATTTTATTAAGGAATTGTTCCACATCTTTTCTTGCCTGTTTGAGTTCGGCTTCCACTTTTTCTTTTTCGAGTTCCATGATTTGCCGGTTGGCAAGGAAGATTTGTTTTTCCTTTTTCTTTTTCATCCGGGTGAAATACAACAAAAGAAATCCGCTGAGTGCGATGACAAAAAATGCAGAAATAATGATGCCGTACCGAAACTTCATTTTTTCTTTTTCCTTTTCCCGTAGGGCTTTTGTTGCAGCTTCTTTTTTGTCAAATTCATATTGCATCGTGGTTTCTGTAAGCTTTTGGGTATTTGCTTCGTTGATCAGACTGTCTTTATAGACAGCAAATAATTTGTGATTTTCATAAGCTGAATTGAAATTCCCCAATGCACTGTCGGCTTTTGAAAGGTATTCATAGGCGAATTTGATGCCTTCTTTGGCACCAATTTCTTTGTGTATTTCAAGGCCTTTTTTTAGCCATTTTTCTCCTTCTTCAGCCCGGTTTAATTTTGTATAAATCGCTCCGATGGCTGAGTAGCAACCGGCAAGTCCGTCTTTATCGCCAACCGTTTCCATCATTTCTATGGAAGTAAAATAATTTTCAAGCGCAGCTGTATAATTTGACTGTAAAAAATAAATTTTCGCAATATCTTTATAGCAATAGGCTATGCCTTGCTGTGCATTTATTTCCTTATAAATTTCTAATGAAAATGAATAATTTATCAAGGCATTGGTGTAATCTTTTTGGTTGAGAAATAATTCTCCAATCGTGTAATATGCATCTGCCTCTCCATAAAGATTCTTTGTTTCTTTATAAAGTTTCAATGAAATGTTGAAGTTCTTTAAAGCATCGGAATAATTCCCACGAATGGAATAAATCTGTCCGATATTCTGCCTTGCCCACGCCATTCCGGTCTTGTTGTCTATTTCTTCAAATATTTTCAAGGATTTATAATAGCTCTCCAAAGCTTTGGGGTAATCGCCTTCATTTTTGTAAGTTATACCAATGAAGTTGTGTGAGGCAGCAATCTGGGCGGTGTCATTTAATTCTTCGAAAATTTCCAAAGAGCTTGTAAAATTTTTAACGGCTTCAGCAAAATCGCCCTTGTTCATATAGGTGGTTCCGATATTCTGATACACCCTTGCCATTTTCTTTTTGTTGCCTGTTTTTTCATAAACATCAATGGCTTGGTAGTTGTTTTTCAATGCTTCGTTTAAATGACCTTGTGCCATACTTACATATCCGATTCCACTATAAATGTCAGCCAGTCTTTGGGTATCGTTTACTTGTTTTGCGAATTTTAAAGCCGTTTTATAATATTTTAAAGCTTCGGGATAATCTGCTATCTCCTGATAGACAATTGCAATATTTCGGTACACCTGGACTTCCCATTGTTTATTTCCTGTTTCTTTAAATATTTTAAGTGCTTCAAAATAACTTTCCAAGGCCGCTTCTCTTTCGAGCTTTTGCGCCAGTCCGTTTCCCATGTTGTTGTATGATTTTGCCATTCCGTCTTTGAAACCGATTTTTTGCGCCAATGCCAATGCCTTTTGGGCATAGTTTATACAGACATCGTTTTCATTGATCCGCCAACCGGCATGTTCGCTCAGCCGATTCAGAGTCATCACCCTGCCGGTATCGGTTTTGGCTTTGGATAATTCCAGCCGCAGGGAGTCAATGCGTTTTTGTTGAGAATCCTGCGCATAGACCGAACCAATGATAAAAAATAGAAGTAACGGAACAATCAATTTGGTTTTCATGGTTGCGCTTAGGTGTGCTACCAAATATAGTTGTTTTGCTGAAAATCAAGGGCAAAGGACAATGTTTTTTTAGAAATTATTCTATGTATGAATTTGTGTAGTATCGGGAATACGGTTGCCAACGGCTGGTTTTCATTGTAACTTAAATCACGCCTCAAAGGCATACATTCTGTAGCATTAATCATATTCGATTTCTCTTTCGGAAATATATACCGGGTTGCCATTCAAATAGGAAGTTCGCATTGTCCAGTTGCCCTGTTTGTCGTATTCATACTCGTAAGTTGCCTCCATGATATTGTCATTAATATTCAGTATGGATTGAATTAAATTTTCATTAGAATCATAAGCAAACGATAAATTAATGCGTTCTTCGCCAATGAGCATATTCAAAGTACTCATTTTGTTTTTTTCATTGTATTCAGGAAATAATTTGGCCAAATATTCTTCTTTCACATTAATCAACTTAATTTGTTCGTTTTCATTGTATAAAATTTGGAATTCCGATTCTTTTGAATTATTTAAATTGAGTTCAGTTTTTTTGCCTGCGTTGTATTCCAAGGAAATCGTAACGAGCAAATCATCATTTTTATCAAAAACCGTTTCAGTAAAATTAGAACCACTGTATTTAAAATAGGATTTTCCATACAATTCATCCGATGCATCGTATTCTATAATTTCAGATAGTTGCCCGTCGGAGTTGTAATTATAAAATGCCGTTGCTGTGATTTGACCTTCATTGTCCTTATCCATTGATTTTATCAATCTTTTCTCATCATTATATTCGTAAAATACTGTTTCCCCATTTTCCCACGCATCTTTGAATAAAAGGTTTCCTTCATTATTGAAGCGATAATTGTAGTTGGGCTTAAGATGAGAATTGTCAATGAGCCAAGTGCTTAATTGCTCCACATATACATCAATAATAAAATAAGGCTCAAGCGCAGTAAAGAGCTGCATATCAGAATACTCAGTGACCTGCTCGTCTTTTTCGGCAGCACCGTCAGTGGATTTCACACCAAATGAATTTTGAACAACCGAGCGTACAGTTCCTTTGAAACCGAGAATTTCACTGTCATACATTGTTTTTTTCTGTGCTTGCGTTTGAAAGGCAACAAGAAAAAGAATTATAAAAATCCGGATGAAATTTATGTTTTTCATGGTTTTAAATTGATTTTATCATTCAACCACCTCATAATCAATCCGGTGGCATTGGGTTTGTTTTGAATATACCGATGCCCTGCTTTGCCTCTTTCTTCTCTCATCACCTCATTGTGAATCAATTCATCCATCTTTCGGAAGAAATCATTTTTGTCGAAATAAGCCACGGCAGCACCCGAATAAACCAAATCTTTGGCCTCAAAATAATGTTTGTAATTCGGCCCAAAAATCAAAGGAACACCAAAAACAGCCGGTTCCAAAGTGTTGTGAACACCGGTTTTGGTGAAGCCACCGCCTACATAGGAAACATCGGAATAGGCATAAATTTTGGTCAGCATGCCCACCGTATCCACAATCAGCACTTCGGCATTTTCCAATTCATTTTCATTCATTCGGGTATAGCGAACTGTCTTTTTCTTCAGTTTCGATATCAGTTGTTGAATTTGTTTTTCGTCAATATTGTGTGGTGCAAAAATCACTTTCCAGTCCGACGGAAGTTTGTGGTTGATGTAATCCGCCAATATCATTTCGTCTTCCGGCCAACTGCTGCCTACGACGATTAAAGCTGAATTCCCTTTGAATTTTTCCACAAAATCCAATTGAGGTTCAGATTCAAAGATTTCCTTCACCCGGTCAAAACGGGTATCGCCCGAAACGGTGACTTGCTCAATATGAATCGAATGTAATCTTTTTTTGGAATCTTCATCCTGCACAAAAAAATGAGATATGCCCGAAATAACTTTTCTGAACCAACTACCATAACCTCTCAAAAACAAGCTGTCTTCTTTGATGACCGCCGAGATGACAATCACCGGAATTCCTGCTTTTTGCAAGCGGTTCAGCAGATTGTACCAATATTCATATTTGACCAAAATCAAAATTTCGGGCTGCAGGATTTTGATCAGTTTTTTTGCATTTTTGGGAGTGTCCAGCGGCAGATAAAAAATATAATCTGCGCCTTTGTAATCTTTTTGAACTTCATAACCCGAAGGCGAAAAAAAACTCACCGCCAGTTTGTGATTCGGATAATCGGTTTTGATTTTTTCCATCACCGGCCG
>JAQVKJ010000090.1 GCA_028694715.1 Weeksellaceae bacterium
AAAAATTGCACTAACTCTTCCTGTCATTGAAAAATTTCAGAATGAAAATTTTCCGGATGATTCATCTATTGAAAATCTGATTCGCGAGCAATCAGATTTGATAGAAGAAATAAAAAATTTAATGCCTGACAAATGATTGTTAGATTTCTTAAATCATCAATGTATGCATTGGAAGGCCTTTGGTTTGCATTGAAAACCGAAAGGAATGTGCAGATTTGGTTTTCTATTTTCATCATTACTTATCTCACTGCTTTTTGGTTGGAAGTTTCCGGCACTGAATTTCTTTTTGTCATTGTCTGGACTTTTGTCATCGGTGTGGCCGAATACCTGAATACGGCCATCGAGAAATTGGCTGACCGTGTCAGTTTGGAACGAGAGGAACAAATCAAAAGAGTGAAAGATGTGGCCGCCGGAGCTACTTTCTTGGCTTCGACCGGAGCTTTCATTACCGGCTTGATTATTTTTCTTCCCAAAATCTTAGCGAAATTTGGAATCTCTTTTTAAAAAAATCATCGGTTTTTTTCCGCGAGCTTGGCTGATCAGAATGAGTTTGTTGGCCAGGCCATTTTTGATGTATATATATAAAGGTGATAATTTCATTGACCCGATTGACGGAAATTCCTACCGAAAATTCCTTCCTTACGGTTATGAAAAACAGCGGAAAAGCGTGCTTTCGCCCGGAACGCTTTCCTTGGAAAGGCATCGATTGATGTGGTTGTATTTGCAGCGTGAAACCGATTTTTTCACTTCGAATTTGAAAGTTTTGCACATGGCACCCGAACAGTCTTTTTACAAAAGGTTTAGAAAACTGAAAAACTTAGATTATACGACTTGTGATTTGAATTCACCGATTGCAGATGTAAAAGCCGATATTCAGAATTTGCCGTTCGAGGACAATTCTTTTGATGTGATTTTTTGCAACCATGTTTTGGAACATGTGGACGATGACAAAAAAGCTTTGCGGGAATTGTTTCGCATAATGAAACCCGGCGGTTGGGGAATTTTTCAGGTGCCGATTCGTTATCAATTGGCCAAAACTTTTGAAGATTCGACGATTACCGACCGAAAAGAAAGAATCGAAAAATTTGGACAATACGACCATGTTCGGGTTTACGGCATGGATTATTACGACATTTTGGAGTCGATTGGATTTAAGGTTGAAAAAGTCAATTTGTCAGAAAAACTTTCGGCCGAAGAAATCAGAAAATACGCTTTGGAGAAAAATGAGATTTTGCCGGTGGTGAGGAAAGTTTAAAATTTGGGGAAGCTTTGCCAAAATTAGCGGTTCAAAATTATTTCGTCTGAAATTCAGGGACGGGTTCAGGTTCGATATTCAAAAATTCAATTTCATGTAGAAATGCCGAGTCTGACTTATCATAAAAAGTTTCTTCGGAATATGTGTTGTCAAAAAATGTAGAAACTTTGGTCAGTTTTAATTTTTCTCGAAATAATTCAAATTTCGCTTTCACCCAATACCAATCATCGCAAATCTGTACTTCATTATCTCTTTCAATCCATTTCGCATCTTTCAAATCGAAATATCTTTCAGACCGGATGCTTCTTTCATCAACCCAAATTTCATAATTTTTATTATCTATGTTTTCAGAGAAGGAATAAAATGAAGCATCTACACAATCCATCACAGAGGTATGAGCATACACATGATTTTCCGTTGTAAGAATATAAATGTATGAAGAACCTTTGTTGAATTCGCGGTCTTCAATTGTTTCGTTTCTTAATTTCACCAATTCAGGGAGGGTATTGATTAAAGTTGAATTATGAATTCGTTTGGGTGAAATTTCTTCTACTACATCGGGTTTACTTTGACATTGAAACAAAAGAAAAATCAGTAAAATATAAAGGATTAAATTTCTCATAATTCATTCAACTCTTTTTAATATTGGAATCAATTCGACAATTTTGTTTTTTAAAACCTCTGATTTTATACTTGTGAAAGAATTCTCACCTAAGATATGGGTACTCCTACATTCAAAATTAGAAACCAATAAAACGATGATTAAAATGTAATTGAATGTTTTCATTGGATAAATTTAATGAAAAAAAGACATTAACTCTAAGTTTGAATTCTGAACAGAATATCAAGAATCGAACTATCATCCGTAATTTCATCAATTAAATCTGCAAAATCATCTTGCATTTTTTTTAGATTCAGTTCCTCATTGGATTCTATATCAAAACTTGCAGGGAAAAAATTTTCTTTATATACATCATCTTCAGTTATTCCCAATTCTTTTAAAGCGATTTCAGAAGCTTTTTCTTTGGATATAAATTCAATTTTATTGATTCGGGAATCCTTTTCTAAAAAATCTTTCAGTTCTTTAATCCGGTTTTCATCCGGATTATCAGACAAATAAAGACTATAACGATAAATCCTATTTTCAGGATACCCCCGTCTTAATAAATATTCGGAATCTTTTTTTAAATCAGAATAAAAAGAATTAACGCCCAGATTTAATTTTAAATCTGTAAAAGTCAGTTTCAACGGCACCCAGATAAGTTTTGACAAATCTTCTAAATCAACCTCTTCACTTTCTTTAATGCCGTAAACTGATAATATTACACTGTCATTATTTTTAACATTTATATCGCTTCCTTTTTTGATGATTTTCTGCATCAAGCCATTGTCAACTTTATGCCATTCATTTTCCTGCGCAGTCAGGCACGAACCGGTAATTAATACCAAAAAGCAAATAAGTATTTTCATTCTCTTTTTATATTCAAATATACTGAATTTCGAACCAAAGAATCGTCTAGATTTTTGTTCTTTTCTGAAAATTCTTCTCAAAGTTCAATTAAAAAAATCTGATTTTTAACAGAATTACAACTTACCTTTGTTATAAAATCAGAGTTATGAATAGTGAAATAAAAAATTGGAAGACCTTGTTTTTGATTGGCTTCCTATTGATGGGAATGGGCCTAAGTGCCCAGAGAACAATGATTGACCGAAAAGATTTGCCTCAGCGTGCTCAGCAATTTATATCTGAGAATTTCAATGATTTAGAAATCAGGAAAGCCACCAAAGAGAATGAATCGAGAAACAGAATGGAATATGAGGTGTATTTTGTCAACCGAACAAAAGTAGAATTTGACGGAAACGGGAATTGGAAGGAGGTGGACGGAAACGAGTCTCCGATTCCAACCGGATTCATCCATTCCGCCATTGTGAATTATGTAAAACAAAATTATCCGAACCAACAAATTACACAAATCGAAAAGTCGCGTACAAAATTTGAAGTTGAATTGACCAACGGTATTGACCTCGACTTTTCTGCTGAAGGTAATTTTCTTAAGGCAGATGATTAGTTCTGTTGAAGAGAAAGTCAAACATCCGGCATGATTTGTTGTGTCGGATTTTTTTATAGATTTTGGTTTAAGAATCAGGAATACATCTCCGCTTTCAATTCCTTTACTCGTTTGTCTTCCAAGAATTCATCGTAAGTCATATAACGGTCAATGATGCCGTTGGGTGTAAATTCTATGATTCTGTTACACACGGTACTGATGAGTTCGTGGTCATGTGACCCCATCAGTATGGTTCCTTTGAAGTTTTGAAGTGAATTGTTGAGTGCTGTAATCGATTCCAAGTCCAAGTGTGCAGTGGGTTCGTCCATCAGCAGAACATTGGCACGGAGGAGCATCATTCTTGAGAACATACATCTCATTTTTTCACCCCCCGAGAGTACCGATGATTTTTTGAGTGCTTCGTCTCCCGAAAACAACATTTTTCCGAGGAAACCGCGCATGTATTCTTCGTGTCTTTCTTCTTCATTTTGGGTGAATTGTCTGAGCCAATCTACCAGATTGATGTCTGCTTTAAAAAATTCATTATTGTCCAGCGGCAGATAGGCTTGGGTAGTTGTCACTCCCCAGTTGAATTCACCTGAATCGGGTTTTGCGTTGCCCGAAATGATTTCCAGAAACTGTGTCACTGCTTTTGAATTTCTTGAGAACAAACCGATTTTGTCTCCTTTCTTCAGATTGATGTTTACATTTTGAAACAATATTTCTCCATCTACCGATGCGGACATATTGTTCACTTCAAGAATTTGGTCACCGGCTTCTCTACTTTGTTCCCATATAATGGCGGGATATCTCCTGGAAGAAGGTTTGATGTCTTCAATATTCAGCTTTTCAAGCATTTTTTTTCTTGCAGTTGCTTGTTTTGCCTTGGCGACATTGGAGCTGAATCTTGCAATGAACTCCTGGAGTTCTTTCTTTTTCTCTTCTGCCTTTTTATTTTGTTGTGCTCTTTGTTTGGCAGCCAGTTGTGAAGATTGGTACCAGAAGGTGTAGTTCCCTGAATACAGATTGATTTTCCCAAAATCCAAATCGGCGATGTGCGTACAAACTGCGTCCAAGAAGTGACGGTCGTGAGAAACCACAATCACCGTGTTTTCGTAATCAGCCAGAAAATCCTCCAGCCAGGAAATGGTATAGACATCCAGTTCGTTGGTAGGCTCGTCCAGAATCAGCACATCCGGATTGCCAAAGAGCGCTTGGGCAAGGAGAATCCTAACTTTAGCTTTGTTGTCCAGATCACCCATCAGTGTATAATGCATTTCAGTTTCAATTCCTACATTGGAAAGCAGGGAAGAGGCGTCGGATTCCGCATTCCATCCCCCCATTTCCTCGTATATCACCCCAAGTTCACCGGCCTTGATACCGTCCTGTTCTGAGAAATCGGGTTTGGCATACAATGCGTCCATTTCTGCTTTGATTTCATACAATTCCTTGTTGCCTCGAAGCACTGTGTCAAGTACCGTATATTCATCATATTTAAAGTGATCTTGCTCCAACACGGACATTCTTTTGCCTTTCTCCAGAGATACATGACCAGAGGTAGGATCCATTTCGCCTGCCAGAATCCGAAGAAAGGTGGACTTTCCCGCTCCGTTGGCACCAATTATTCCATAACAGTTGCCATTTGTAAATTTTATATTAACTTCGTCAAATAAAACTCTTTTGCCAAATTGCAGTGAAAGATTAGATACAGTCAGCATATTTAATATGATTGTTTTTTGAAAATTGTTGCAAAGGTACAAAATCAAACTGATTGAAACCACAGGAAAGAATAAACATAAAGAACAAGAAGGCCCGTTTTGAATACGAGTTGATGGACGGCTATGAGGCCGGGAATCAGTTGTTCGGGACGGAAATCAAGTCAATCCGAATGGGCAAAGCAAGTATTTCTGAAAGTTTTTGCCAATTCAAGGATGGAGAATTGTATTTAATTAATATGTTTGTAGATGAATATGATTGGGGGACACATTCAAATCATAAGACCAGAAGAGACCGGAAATTATTATTAAAAAAAAATGAGCTTAAAAAATTAGAGCGAAAAACCAAAGAAACCGGGCTGACGATTGTTCCTACCAATCTGTATATCAACGAGAAAGGACTCGCGAAACTGAAGATATATTTGGCGAAAGGGAAGAAATTGTATGATAAAAGAGAAACGATAAAGCGAAAAGATTTAAGTAGAGATTTGGATAGAATCATAAAGAATTCTTAAATTTGCCGCTGTATCATATAGTGATGAATTAAAATTAAAACACTAAATATTTGATAATGAAAAAGTTTAATCTATTATTAACCGCTCTGATAGTACTGTTTATGAGCAGTACTGTTGTGAATGCCCAGAATCAAAGAGACCCATGGGCTATTACGGTAGGTGCACACGCAGTTGATTATACATCTGTGCGTGGCGTGTTTAATGAGTTTTTCAATTATAACAACTACAGCATTGTACCGCCTTTGTCAAAATTGTCGATCATTAGAAATCTGAACAGATTTTTCGATGTGGATTTGACCGCATCCGTTGGTGAAATCGACAATGACAGACTTCGTATCAACAACGAATTGTTTATTAATGCAGGTTTAGGTTTGCGTTTCAAAGTTCCCACTGGAAAATTGACATGGCTTGACCCCTATTTGAGAATAGGTGCAAACTACAACCATTTTGATTTCACCAGTCTTGGTGAAACAGTTCCGGAAGGATTCCCGGTTGATGCCAACCATAACGGCAGCCCACAATTGGATCCAAACGGAGATCCTATTGTAGTTGACTATCTGTACGCTCAACCTGAAACAGACAAAAACCACTTTGGCGTGTCAGGAGGTGCAGGTATCAATTTCTGTAT
>JAQVKJ010000091.1 GCA_028694715.1 Weeksellaceae bacterium
GCATTTTTGACGATGGATTTACATTCTTTATCAGCATTGGCCGTCACAGAACAAGTGTTGATGACATACACATCAGAAGCTTGGTCAAATTCCACCCGTTTGTATCCATTGGAAGTGAGATTTCGCGCAATGGTTGAAGTTTCGGCAAAATTGAGTTTGCACCCCAAGGTGTGAAAGGCAACTGTTTTTGGCGTTTTTGACATGGCGCAAAATTAATGATTTTTAAAACAATGGTTTCAAAGAAATTTATTCTTCCTCATTTGCTGTAGATATTTTTTCATGAATTTCCATCGGACTTCCGTCATTAATTCTTATTTTTAGACAAAATCTCGATGATGAATTTCGATGAATTGATTCAGCGAATTGAACAAAAGACAGGATTGAAACTTCAAGAAGAAAACAGTGGAGGAAATCTTTGTTTTCGATACAACAATCAAAACTTGAGAAATGAATTCAAGGAAGTTTTTACAATTGAGGATTTGAATTTTTACATCCGATATTTCGATAGAAACGAAGTTCAACTTCCCATAGACAATATTGATTTTTGGAACAAGGTGGAGTTGGGTTGTGAAAAATCGGTATAATCTAATTAGATTTCTTCAAGGCTTTTGTTGGCCAGTTGACCGCAGGCTGCGTCAATGTCTTTTCCACGGCTTCTTCTGACTTTTACTACGATTCCGTTTTGTTGGATCGCATCAGTATATGCCTCAATTACAGCTGGGTGCGCCTGCTCAAATTCACTCTCTCCAATCGGATTGTATTCAATCAAATTGATTTTTGATGGAACTCTTTTGGCGTATCGCACAAGTGCGTCTATGTCCGTTTGACGGTCATTGATGTCTTTCCATACAAGGTATTCAAAGGTGATTTTACTTTTGGTTTTTTGGTACCAATATTGAAGGCTCTCTAATAACTCTGTCAAAGGGAATTTTTCTGAAAAAGGCATGATTCGGTTTCTGATTTCTTCTCTTGCAGAATGAAGAGAGACCGCCAGTTTGACCTTGAGTTCTTCGTCTGCCAACATTTTAATCATTTTTGGAATTCCAGAGGTGGAAACTGTGATTCTTTTGGGCGACATACCTAATCCTTGTGGAGATGTAATCATCCGTATGGATTTGACCACTTCATTGTAATTCATCATTGGTTCGCCCATGCCCATGTAAACGATGTTGCTAAGCGGACGGTCAAAGAATTCACGGCTTTGTTTGTCAATTACCACCACCTGATCCACGATTTCTGCTGCGGTCAAATTTCGCATTCTTTTGAGTTTTGCAGTGGCACAGAATTCACAGTTCAGACTGCAGCCCACTTGACATGAAACACAGGCTGTGGTGCGATTTTCGGTAGGAATCAGAACGGATTCTACAATGTTTCCGTCAAAAAGCCGGACTGCATTTTTTATGGTTTCATCATCGCTTTTTTGCATTGAGTTTACCTGAATGTTCTGGATGGAGAAGTTTTCTGAAAGTTTGCTTCTGAGCGTTTTCGACAGATTGGTCATGTCATCAAAACTATGGGCATTTTTCTTCCAGAGCCATTCATAAATTTGTTTGGCTCTGAAAGATTTTTCACCCATTGAGTTCAGGATTGTTTCTAATTCTCCTAAGCTCAGTTTCCTGATGTCCTTTTTGTCTTGATTCATTTCAAAATACTACAGAATCAGCATGGCGTCACCGTAAGAATAGAATTTGTATTTTTCTTTGATGGCTTCCTTATAGGCCTTCATCATAAAATTATGTCCTGCAAAGGCACTGACCATCATAATCAAAGTCGATTTAGGGGTGTGAAAATTGGTCACCATACAATTTGCTATACTAAATTCAAAAGGCGGATGAATGAATTTGTTGGTCCATCCGTTGTAGGAGTTCAAATGTCCATCAGCCGATACCGAACTTTCAATGGCTCTCATACAGGTTGTACCTACTGCACACACTTTTTTCTTTTCGTCTATGGCTCGGTTCACAACTTTTGCAGCCTCTTCGGGGATGATGACTTGCTCAGACTCCATTTTGTGTTTTGACAAATCCTCGACTTCCACCGGTGCAAAGGTACCCAAACCGACATGCAGTGTCAGTTCTGCAAAATTGACTCCTTTGATTTCGAGTCTTTTTAGTAAATGTTTTGAAAAATGAAGCCCAGCAGTCGGTGCGGCTACTGCGCCTTCGTGTTTTGCATAAATGGTTTGATAGCGTTCTGCATCCTCGGGTTCCACATCTCTTTTGATGTATTTGGGGAGGGGAGTTTCGCCCAGTTCTTTTAATTTTTTTCTAAATTCCTCATAACTTCCATCGAACAGAAACCTGAGGGTTCTTCCTCTTGAAGTTGTGTTGTCCACAACTTCGGCAACCAGACTGTCATCGTCACCGAAGAAGAGTTTGTTTCCGATTCTGATTTTTCTGGCCGGGTCCACCAACACATCCCACAATCTTGTTTCGGCATCGAGTTCTCTCAACAGAAAAACTTCAATTTTCGCACCCGTCTTTTCTTTATTTCCCATCAGTCTTGCTGGAAAAACCTTGGTGTTATTAAGAATCATCACATCACCATCATCAAAATAATCAATCATATCTTTGAACAATTTGTGTTCAATGGTTTGTGTTTTTCTGTCAAGAACCATCAGTCGCGCTTCATCACGATGTTCTGATGGGTGTTCAGCCAAAAGCTCTTCCGGAAGCTTGAAATTAAAATCGGAGGTTTTCATTTTCATATTAAAAAATTTTGGCAAATATACGACTCCGCACAAGGGCTTGTCAAGTATTTGAATGAAATAGATTGATTTCTACTGTTAAATCAACTTATGCTGTACAAATTAATGACAAAATGATTAATTTTGTAGGTTTTGAAAAACAAATGACATGAAATTGAAATACACATTGATCTTTATGACGCTTCTTTTGATAATGGGTTGTGAGAAGCAGGAAGAAGTTGTTGTAGGAGGGATAACCGAAAGATCACCAGAAGAACAGATTCAAGCCAATATTCAACTTGCGCCTGAATTTGCTTTTCATTCAATAGACGGAAAACAAGTTGCACTGAACGAACTCAGAGGGAAAATCGTTTATGTGGATATTTGGGCGACTTGGTGTCGTCCGTGCATCATGCAGATTCCGGCCTTGAAAGAAGTGGAGGAAATGTACAAAGACGAAGACATACAGTTTGTGAGCATTTCGGTAGATAAGGAAAAAGACATCCAGAAGTGGAGAAATATGGTGAGAGAAAAACAATTGGGCGGATTACAGCTTTATGCCGGCAGCGATATGAAATTTCATAATGAATACAAAATCAGCACAATACCCCGATTTCTACTGATTGGCAAAGAGGGAGAGCTCATCAGCAGCGATGCACCCAGACCCCTGAATCACAGAACGAATGGAGTGAATGAAGAATTGTTGGAGGTTTTTGACCAGCTTATCAAAGAGCAATAATTTATGGAGCATCAGGAACAAGATGAATTTTATAGAAAATTCAAAGATAGGTTAGACGAGACCACCGAATTTCCATCCAAATTTATTTATAAATTCATTATCCCCACTTCCCACAAAGCAATAGCTGAAGTCCACAGAATTTTTGATGGTGCAAATCCACAATTTCAAATCAAAGAATCAAAAACAGGCAAATATACTTCGGTCACTGCGATTGTTTTTGTGATTGACTCAGAACAGGTGATTCATTATTATCGTGAAGCATCGAGCATTCCCGACATCATTATGCTTTAATTATCAGGTGGAATAATTCTTCGGTGTATTAGGATTACGCTTTCAAAATTTTATATTTGCAACCCAAATTTGCATATGTCATTTGAAAAAGAGATAGGACGCAGAAAGACTTTTGGAATCATTGCGCATCCGGATGCCGGTAAAACCACGCTCACCGAAAAGTTGCTGTTGTTTGGTGGTGCCATTCAGGAGGCGGGTGCTGTCAAAAGCAATAAAATCAAAAAAGCAGCAACTTCAGATTTTATGGAAATCGAGCGGCAGAGAGGAATTTCTGTAGCTACTTCGGTTTTGGCTTTTGAATACGAAGGAAATAAAATCAACATACTCGACACGCCCGGGCACAAGGATTTTGCCGAAGACACTTTTCGTACACTGACCGCAGTAGATTCGGTCATTGTGGTGGTGGATGTGGCAAAAGGAGTAGAGGAACAAACAGAAAAGCTGGTGGAAGTTTGCCGTATGAGAAATATTCCGATGTTGGTATTTGTCAATAAAATGGATCGAGAAGGGAGGGACGCTTTTGATTTGTTGGATGAAATAGAACTGAAACTCGGACTCAGAGTCACGCCGATGAGCTGGCCGATTGGAATAGGTGCTACATTCAAAGGCATTTATGACCTTCGTCAAAAAAGCCTCAGAATTTATGCTGCTGAAAACAAACAAAAAATCTCTGAAGCGGTTTTGTTTGATAATTTGGACGACTCCAAACTCGAGGAAGTCATCGGAAATGAGTTTGCAGAAAATCTGAGAGAAGAAATTCATTTGATTAGCGAGGTTTATCCAGATTTTTCAAAAGAAGACTACATGAAAGGAGACATACAGCCGGTTTTTTTTGGTTCGGCTTTGAACAACTTTGGTGTGAAAGAATTGTTGGACACTTTTGTAGTAATTGCACCTGAACCTCAACCCAAAGAGTCCAATATCAGAATGGTTTTGCCGAACGAAGAAAAATTCAGTGGTTTTGTTTTTAAAATCCATGCCAATATGGATCCCAAACACAGAGACAGAATTGCTTTTGTAAAAGTGGTTTCGGGTAAATTCGAAAGAAATAAAAATTATCTGCATGTCAGGGCTGACAAAAAAATGAAATTCAGTAGTCCGAATGCTTTCTTTGCAGACAAAAAAGAAGTGGTGGAAGAAAGCTTTGCTGGTGACATTGTAGGCTTGCACGATACCGGTAATTTTCGGATCGGCGATACACTCACCGAGGGAGAAAAAATGTTTTTCAAGGGCATTCCGTCATTTTCTCCAGAATTCTTCCGATACATCAATAATGCTGACCCGATGAAAACCAAACAGTTGGAAAAGGGGATTGCCCAATTGATGGACGAAGGAGTGGCTCAATTGTTTACATTGGAATACAATAACCGAAAAATCATAGGGACGGTGGGTGCGCTACAGTACGAGGTCATTCAGTATCGTTTGGAACATGAATATGGTGCCAAAGTTACTTACGAAAATTTCCCTGCTTACAAAGCCTGCTGGGTGGAGGCCGTGGATGAGAAATCAGAGGAATTCAAAGAATTCAAAAGAATCAAACAAAAATACTTGGCCAGAGACAAATACAATCAAATGGTTTTTCTGGCCGATTCATCATTTACCATTCAGATGAGTCGTGAGAAATTCCCTTCGGTAAAACTACATTTTGTGAGTGAATTCTAATCCAGAAAATCACTGAGTAGATTTCCTCTTTTGGAGTCAAGGAAATTTTCACAAATAATGAAGAAAACCAAAAGACAGTAGAAAAAAATGAAAATAAGTTTTTGCATGTTGAGTGGTTTTACAGTAAAGACAATAAATCGGTGCTAAGGTTGCGTCTGAACCGAAGTCTTTCGGTAAATCTTTTTCAAAGATTTAAATGCTTTTAATACAGTTGTCGGACAATCAGCAAATTAAGCGTCAGACTCATTGAAGACAAAAAATCAATTATTTGTTGTTAAATGCATCTGCCTCCGAAAGCATTTTCTTTTTGTATTCGGTGGGTGTCAGTCCTGTGAATTTTTTGAAGGCGGAATTGAATGAACTTTTTGAGTTGAATCCAACTTCAAGACCTATGGCATGCAGCGTAAAATTGTTATAATCCGGATCGTCCAAGTATTTCTTTGCTTCTTCAACCCGCAGACTGTTGACATAATCGGAATAGTTGGTTCCCATTTCCGCATTGATAATTCTGGACAAATAACTTTTGTTAAGGTTCAAATAGGAAGCTACCATTTCCAAAGAGAGGTTGCTGTCCATAAAATTCCTTTCCACCATCACAAAATTTCTGAATTTGTCCAGATTTTCGTTTTCGGTTTTAAAAGGTTTGGATTTAGCTTTAGTGGTTTTAAATTTACTTTTTGATTTGAGTTCCTTCTGTTCTTCAATCAGCCCAAACTTATATAGACCGATATGACCGAGAATGTATATTG
>JAQVKJ010000092.1 GCA_028694715.1 Weeksellaceae bacterium
GCTGTGGCTGGAAATATGTTGCTGTGGCCGGCTTGGGAAATCAAATCAATGAGGAATACTTTTTCCGAAGCCATCTCGGCACAAAAGAATTATCTTGAACAAATCGCTGATTATTATAACCAAAGAGGCGAATTGAGTCAGCAATACAGACTGTCCCGAAAACAAGCATTCCTGTCGGTTTCGGAACTGACTTCGGCTTTTCACCGGATGACGCAGGAACCGGTTTACAAACAGAACCATCCGAGTGAAGTATTTGAACTCGTGCTGCTCAGCCACAGTTTTTTGGTTTCATCTGCTTCGTTAGGAACCTACATGGTCAACAATCCGACGACTCCTGCTTCGGATGGTTTCAACTCCATCATAGCATTGATTCTCAATAATCTACATGCAGCAGAAATCGTGTTGAAAAAGGAAGGTGAGATGCCACATCCGCCCAACGACCCGGAGGAAGTCATTCGTAACATCTATGGGAAAGATTTGGAAACCATTTTCACTGCACCGGATTATTTAATTTCAGAACACGCATTGGAAGAAGCACATCTGGTTTTGGCACAACTGAAGTGGATGTTGAACATCAGCTCCAAAGTGCTGAAGATTATTAATGAAATCAAAAATGATTTTGGTTAAATCCCCAAAATTGTCTGAGCCATTTAATTTTTAACTAAATTCGTTGGAAATTCCATCATTGGATTCAAAAAATAAAACCATCATGGAAAATCAACACAAAGCATTCATGCAGAAATGCATAGAGCTGGCCCGGATTTCAAAAAACAGAGGCGAAAGTCCAGTGGGTTCTGTCGTTGTGAAAGACGGGAAAATAATTGGTGAAGGCATCGAATCCGTTCATGCCCGGAACGATTTCAGTTTTCATGCAGAAATTGAAGCCATCAGAGATGCCTCTCAACATATCGGTCATTGCGACCTGAGTGGCTGCACTCTTTTCACCACACATGAACCCTGCATCATGTGCAGTTACATCATCCGTCAGACCCGAATCGGTAGAGTCGTATTCGGACTTTCTACAGGTGATATTGGAGGTTATCATTCCGAGCTTGCGGTGCTGAAGGACAAGAGTGTAAAAAAATGGAATCAACCACCTGAGGTCATAGCCGGCTTTATGCAGGAAGAATGCAAAGTCTGAATACCAAGAATCTGTCCTACTGCAATTGAGTTTGTACAATAATTGCGTTAATTAGCGTTTCAAAAAAGTGAGGTACAATTATCTTTTTATCGTTTGTTTGCTGGTATCTTTTGTAAATGCGCAACAGAAAAAGGATTCACTTTACAATTTTTACAACTACAAAACCAAAATCAAAGCTTATCAAATAGATTTTCAGAAAGTCATCCAAAATGACTCACTGCTCTATGCAACGCTGGACTCCTTGAAGGACATTGGTTATTATACGCTCCGACTTGATTCGGTTCGTGAGAACAAAGTCTGGTTGAACAAAGGAAAACTATACAAGAGAATCTGGGTGAAAAATGACAGCATTTTCAATCAAAAAAAAGATTGGTTTCCCATCCATGATTTGGATTCATTGATTCATAAAATCAATCAAAAATATGCGGCGCAAGGACATCCGTTTACCTCGATCAGAATCATTCCTATGGGTTGGAAAGGAGAAGAAGCAAGGGTACAACTGGAACTTACACTCCTCGGAGCGAGAACGATGGACGGAGTGAGAACAGAGGGATACGAAAAGCTTTCGAAAGGCTATATCAAACACGGGCTTGGGCTCATAGACGGAATGGTTTACAATGAAACAGAGTTGTACAAAATTTCTGAAAGGATGAGTTACAGTCCATTTGTGGAGGAAGTCAGGCCACCACAGACGCTTTTCAACCCGGATTCCACCTTTGTGTATTTGTATGTAAATAAGCTAAAATCAAATCTTTTTGACGGAATCATCGGTTTTGGCAACGATGAGAAAGGTGATTTCAGGCTGAATGGAAATGTGAAAATTGAGTTGAACAATAATTTCAATGCGATGGAACAAATCAGGCTGAACTGGATGGCTACAGCCGACAAGAGTACTACTCTTGAGCTGGATGTCAGGGTGCCTTATTTGTTCGGAACGGCAGTGGGCACTCAGACGAATCTCAATATTTTCAAAAAAGACAGTGTATTTGTCAATACAAAACTGGAGGAGCGGCTTTATTATCAGCTGACAATGAATTCCAATCTTGGGTTGAATCTCAGTTATGAGAATTCTAATTTTGTGCTGGACGACTATCCCGAACTTGCCGATTTGTACGATGATTATAGCAAAAGTGGTTACGGACTCAGCTACGAATATTCATTGCCACTCAGCAATCGGCTGATGGAAGGGAAATCAAAGTTATTTTTACTCGGAAAAACACTCAGCCGAAAAATTACCGAATACGATGAAGAGATCAATGAATACCAAGACCGCAAAAGCCGTCAGTACGAAGTTGGCATCGAAGCATTTCAGCTTTTCAGGCTTCATCCGATGCATTACATCAAACTCGGTGTGCAAGGTTATGGATTGTTTGGGAGCGACAATGATTACTCGGTCAACGAGCTGTACAGAATCGGTGGTTTCAACAGCATCCGTGGTTTTAATGAGGAAAGTATCAGCGCGTCATCGTTCGGAATCAGCAGTGTGGAATACCGCTTTTTGCCCAATGAAGGTTTTTATATTTCGGTTTTCGGCGATTATGCTTTTGTAGAGAACAAGCCTGCAAATCTGAGTCAGAATTTGTTTGGTGCCGGCCTGGGTTTTTCTTTTCTGACACAATTAGGGATTTTCAACCTCAGCTATGCGGTCGGCAAACAACAAAGCGGCGGTTTTGATTTCAGAAACTCAAAAATTCATTTCGGGATACTGACGAGGTTTTGAGCAATTTAACTTAAGTCAGGATAAAAACTTTCTCTTATCAACAGCCAACCACTGAGTTGATACATTACATTCCCGGTTGGTTTTTCATCATTTGCTGCATCATTTTTCTACCGCCTGCTGTTTGCATGAATTTCATCATTTTGCCCATTTCTGAGAATTGTTTCATCAGTTGGTTGACTTCCTGCATACTTGTACCCGAACCTTTTGCAATCCTCATTTTTCTACTCTTGTCTATGATTTGTGGATTCTGTCTTTCTTTGGGTGTCATCGATTTGATGATGGCTTCCACTCCTTTGAAGGCATCATCGTCTATGTCCACATTTTTCATTGCCTTGCCTGCTCCTGGAATCATTCCTAACAAATCCTTCATGTTTCCCATTTTTTTGACCTGCTGAATCTGTTTCAGGAAATCGTCAAAATCAAATTGATTTTTGACGATTTTTTTATGAAGTTTTCTCGCCTCTTCTTCGTCGAATTGTTCTTGTGCCCGCTCCACCAGCGAAACCACATCTCCCATACCGAGGATACGGTCTGCCATTCTTTCGGGGTAAAAAACATCGATGGCCTCCATTTTTTCACCTGTCGAGATGAATTTAATCGGTTTGTCCACCACCGTTCTGATGGTCAACGCAGCTCCACCCCGTGTATCGCCGTCCAATTTGGTGAGAATCACCCCATTGTAATCCAGTACATCGTTAAAAGCTTTGGCGGTATTCACGGCATCCTGTCCGGTCATTGAATCCACCACAAACAAGGTTTCTGTGGGTTTCACTGTCTGATGGACATCGCGAATTTCATTCATCATCACTTCGTCTATGGCCAATCGTCCCGCAGTATCTATGATGATGACATTGTGTTTGTTTTCTTTTGCTTTTTGTATGGCATTTTGGGCGATTTGCACAGGATTTTTGTTGTCTTCTTCTGCATAAACCGGTACACCGATTTGTTCACCCAAAACCTTGAGTTGGTCTATCGCCGCCGGACGATAAACATCTCCCGCCACCAAAATCGGGTTTTTCCCCTTTTTCTTTTTCAGGTAATTGGCCAATTTTCCTGAGAAAGTCGTTTTGCCCGAACCCTGAAGACCTGCAATGAGAATAATGGTTGGATTTTCGGACAAATTCAGTTCGGACTGTTCGCCACCCATCAGCTTCGCCAGTTCGTCATGAACGATTTTCACCATCAACTGATTGGGGTTCAATGAAGTAATCACATTCTGACCCATTGCTTTGTCCTTCACCTTATTGGTGAAATCTTTGGCCACCTTATAACTCACATCGGCATCCACAAGTGCACGACGGACTTCCTTGATGGTTTCAGCCACATTGACTTCTGTGATTTGTCCTTTGCCTTTGAGCGTATGCAACGCCTTGTCCAATTTTTCCTGTAAACTCTGAAACATGCCTAAATAACTTCTTTTGGATTGCAAAGATATAAATTTTGAGGTATTTACTAATCATTCACATCCTCATAAGCGAGGAATTCTAAAGCTTTCATAATCAAAAATATTTGGTCTAAAAATCAAAAATAGAGTTCAAATTCGACGAGACATTTATTCACAATTTCGTCTGTATTGTTTTAGTCTTATTATATTTGTTTTTTATTAACACACTGACATGGAATATTTGGAATTTGAACAACCCATCAAAGAGCTTCAGGAGCAATTGGTTAGCTGTAAGTTGGTGGGAGAGGAAAACGGAGTGGATGTGAAGCAAGCCTGTAAACAGATTGAACTGGCCATAGAAGAATCAAAAAAGAATATTTACTCAAAACTGACGGCTTGGCAAAAAGTACAGCTGTCCCGCCACCCTTCGCGCCCCTATTCTCTTGATTACATTTACGAAATGACCGACAATACATTTATTGAATTGCATGGCGACAGAAACTTTGGGGACGACAAAGCTATGGTGGGTGGAATGGGTAAAATCGATGGCATTCCATTTATGATAATCGGTCAGCAAAAAGGAAAAAACACCAAAGAAAGACAATACCGTCGTTTCGGCATGTCAAACCCAGAAGGATACAGAAAGGCCTTGAGGCTGATGAAACTGGCCGAGAAATTCAATATGCCTATTGTCACCTTGATTGATACTCCCGGAGCTTATCCCGGGCTGGAGGCCGAAGAGCGCGGACAGGGCGAAGCGATTGCAAGAAACATATACGAAATGATGAAGCTGGAAGTTCCCGTGATCTGCATCGTGATTGGCGAAGGCGCCAGCGGAGGTGCACTGGGCATCGGAGTGGGCAATCAGGTGTTCATGATGGAAAATACTTGGTATTCAGTTATTTCTCCTGAAAACTGTTCTGCCATACTCTGGCGTTCATGGGACTACAAAGAACAGGTTGCCAGTCAGATGAAAATGACGCCTAACGATATGTTTGATTTGAAAATCATCGAAGGTATCATCCCCGAACCTTTGGGCGGTGCACACTATGACCCCGAGAGTGCAGCAGTGTCTCTCAAAACACAAATTCTGAAATCCTACAACGAATTAAATAAATTAAAGCCCGAAGAATTGAAAATTCAAAGACAGCAAAAATTCCTTGCCATTGGTGAATTTGCAGACTGATTAAATCCGGGCAATCATTCCAAACTGATTCATGAGATGAGTGTAAACCCAAAGAAGCATTTAGGTCAACATTTTTTGAAGGATGAAAATATTGCTCGAAAAATTGTGGAGACACTCAGCTGGAAAAATTATAACCGGGTGTTAGAAATTGGCCCGGGAACGGGCGTACTCACCAAATACTTTATCGAACAGCAAAAAGAAATATCGGTAGTGGAAATCGATGCCGAATCAGTGGAATACCTCAAAACCAATTATCCGGGACTGAAAATATTTGAAGAAGATTTTCTAAAAATGAGCCTTGCAAAAAAGCTTGGCAGTGAGCCGCTTTGTATTTTGGGCAATTTCCCTTATAATATTTCTTCCCAAATCGTTTTTAAAATCATCGAAAACAGAAAACAAATTCCTGAGATGTCTGGCATGTTTCAGAAAGAAGTCGCAGAGAGAATTTGTGCTCGAGAAGGCAGCAAAACATACGGGATTTTGTCTGTACTCACCCAAGCATATTACCACACAAGCTATTTGTTTACAGTATCAGAAAATGTGTTTCGCCCACCGCCTAAAGTAAAATCGGCCGTCATTCGGCTGGAGCGTCATACCAAAGAATTGGCGGTGAACGAAGAATTGTTTTTCAATATCGTCA
>JAQVKJ010000093.1 GCA_028694715.1 Weeksellaceae bacterium
CATCAAAGGATTCATGTTTGCGATGATGATTGGTGTTGTGGTGGGTACCTATTCTTCCATCTTCATCGCCTCACAAATCATGTACGATTTGACAAAAAAGAAAATGAACAGACTGCAAACGGAAACCACTCCAAATGCTGAATAATGTATTAAAGAAATCATAAGTTTTAAAAACTCCGGAATGAATTTTCGGAGTTTTTATTTTAAGTAGCTATCTTTGTCCAGTGGAGTTAGCATTTCTATTACCGGCCTTTATCAGTTTTGAAGAGATGACCGTCATTCTGTTCATCGCCATCATTGTATTCGGACCCAAAAAAATACCGGAAATTGCGAGAGGATTGGGTGAAGGCATCAGAGCAATGAAAAAAGCAACAGAAGACATCAAAAGAGAAATTCTTGATTCAGCCGAAGGCGTTGATGCCGTTACCGACATCAAAAACACCATAGAAGATACTGCAAAAGATGTCAGCGGCTCTGTTTCTGACCCAGTCAAAGATTTCAAAGAATCCATTGACGATGCAGTCGGCCCAATAAAAAGAGAGTAAGTGGAGCAAATCATTAGTCTGGACAAAGAATTGTTTTTGATTCTGAACAACCTTGGCACTCCAGCTTGGGACGGTTTCTGGGTCTTTATGTCTGAACGAACTTACTGGATTCCCTTTTATATCATACTCCTCTACATTCTCCACCGATGCTTTGGAATCAAAAGAACCCTACTCATTCTTGCACTGACCCTTTTGTTGGTATTGGTTACTGACCAACTGACCGGATTCATCAAAGGTTACTTTCAAAGGCCCCGCCCCTGCTTTACACTCGAATTTGAAGGAATCATGAGAGGTGTAAGCTGCGAAGGTAGAGGCAAATTCGGATTCACTTCTGCACATGCTTCCAATCATTTTGGGGTCGCTTTGTTGCTCGGATTGATCTTCAGAGAAAAAATAAAATGGATGATTTGGCTGCTTTTGATATGGGCCGCATTCATTTCCTATAGTCGGGTTTATCTGGGCGTGCATTTCCCGCTCGACATTCTTTGCGGCATGTTCATCGGACTGAGCATCGCTCTAATATTTTATTGGTTTTACAATAAAATACTACGAAAATATCCCAATAAATTCTCCTATAAACATTAAAGTATTCAAAGCCAACATCGTTTCTGATTAAAAGCAAATATGGATGGTACCAAAAAAATAAAGCCATTCACTTTTTCTTTTTGTGATGTCTTTTCTTTAAAATTTTGAGCACATCCCTTAGCCGGAACCCACGCGCATGAATTGCCATCAAATAATAAAAAAAAACATCCGCAGCCTCCTCAAGAAAATTTTCGTCACTCCCCTGCTCCGAAGCAATCACCATTTCAACAGACTCCTCACCCATTTTCTTAGTAATCTGTGAAGTACCGCGCTGAAAATATCTTTTGATTTTGTTCTCCGGCGCATCCGGTCGCTTTCCATTTTCTATCTTTTCCTCTAATTTTTCAAGAAATGGAAACGGCTTTTGGGGTTTCTCGGCTTTTGGATATTTCTCCATCGGATTATTCTGAAATGTAAATTTACCCAAAATTTTTATTCTGAAAAATCATTTTTAAAATTGACGCTAAATGCAGTTTAAAAATTATTAAAGCAACACGGATTTAGACCTTGTTCATTGGCCTGAAGATTACATTTTTTGTATATTTGGATTCGAAATTTAAAATCATTCTAAATGAGCTTCATCACACACATTCATGCAAGACAAATACTCGATTCAAGAGGAAACCCAACCATAGAGGTAGATGTGGTAACTGACTTGGGATTTATGGGCAGAGCAGCAGTTCCTTCAGGTGCTTCCACAGGTGCCTACGAAGCCGTGGAACTCCGTGACGGAGGTAGTGATTACATGGGCAAAGGAGTACTCAAAGCCGTGAAGAATGTCAATGATAAAATCGCCAAAGAACTGATTTGGATGGAAACACTCGACCAAGTTCTCATCGATAAAACCATGATAGAATTGGACGGAACTGAAAACAAATCAAATCTGGGAGCCAATGCTATTCTTGGTGTTTCGCTTGCCGTGGCACATGCTGCAGCGGCCGAACTCGGTATGCCCTTGTTCAGATATGTCGGCGGGACCAATGCCAAAACACTCCCCGTTCCTATGATGAACATCATCAACGGAGGTTCGCATTCAGATGCACCGATTGCCTTTCAGGAATTTATGATTATGCCCGTGATGGCTGACTCATTCTCACATGCACTCCAGAAAGGAACCGAAATTTTTCATCAACTGAAGAAAATTCTTCACAACCGAGGTTTGTCAACCGCAGTTGGAGACGAAGGAGGGTTTGCACCGGCTTTTGATGGAACCGAAGATGCGCTAAATACGATAATGGAGGCGATCGAAAATGCAGGATACAAAGCAGGCGATGAAATCATGCTTGCACTCGATTGTGCAGCTTCAGAATTCTACCAAGACGGAAAATATGATTACACAAAATTCGAAGGAAACAAAGGAGCAATTAGAACCTCAGCCGAACAAGTGGAATACCTAAAAATGCTTACCGAAAAATATCCGATTATTTCCATCGAAGACGGAATGGATGAAAACGACTGGGACGGATGGAAAATGCTCACAGACTCCATTGGACAAAAAGTTCAATTGGTTGGTGATGATTTATTGGTGACCAATGTAAAAAAACTCAAAAAAGCGATTGAACAAAAAACCGCCAATTCGATTCTCATCAAAGTCAACCAAATCGGAACGCTCACCGAAACCATAGATGCAGTGCAAATGGCTCAAAACGCCGGCTATACAGCTGTCATGTCCCACAGATCAGGTGAAACCGAAGACACAACCATTGCCGACTTGGCTGTGGCACTCAACACCGCTCAAATCAAAACCGGTTCCGCTTCTCGCTCAGACAGAATGGCAAAATACAACCAACTTCTGAGAATCCAAGAAATTCTTGGTGAATCGGCCGTCTATCCACAATCCTCGGCTTTCAAATTGAAATAATTTTTATTAAAAAAAGCTCGAATTCATTAGGATTTTTAATTACAATTAACTTAAATTGCTATCAAACAAAAATACAAATGTCAGAACAATCAAAATTCAGTTATAAAGGCTCAGAAATTGAGCTGAATACCGGAATCGGAACCATGAATGAAGAATTTGTGGATTTTTCTAATTTCCGTGCACAAACCAATGGACTCATAACACTTGATCCCGGATACAAAAACACCGGTTCTTGCAAAAGTGAAATTACTTTTCTGGACGGTGAAGAAGGAATTCTGATGTATCGCGGCTATCCCATTGAGCAACTTGCAGAGAAATCCAACTTCGTGGAAGTAATGTACCTGTTGCTCAAAGGTGAACTTCCATCCGCAAATCAGCTGAACGATTTTCAGGAAGACATCAGAGAATATGATATGGTATCTGAAGATGTGACAAAAATTCTGGGTGCCTTCCCAAGTTCTGCCCATCCCATGGGTGTTCTCTCTACACTGACCAGTGCACTGACTGCATTCAACCCCAAAGCGGTCAATGCAAAATCTCCCGAAGACATGCACAGGGCAGCTGTTACTCTCATCGGAAAATTCGCAGTACTGGCATCATGGACTTTGAGAAAAATGAAAGGTCTTCCGCTGAATTATCCAGACAGTAAACTGGATTTTGTAGAAAACTTCTACCAAATGATGTTCAGAAGACCAAACCGAGATTTTGAAATGGACCCTATCGTCATCAATGCACTCGATAAATTACTGATTCTCCACGCTGACCACGAACAAAACTGTTCCACCTCTACCGTGAGATTGGTCGGTTCTGCACACACAGGACTGTTTGCTTCTATCTCGGCCGGCGTTTCGGCACTCTGGGGACCACTGCACGGTGGTGCCAACCAAGCCGTTGTTGAAATGCTCGACCAAATCAAAGAAGACGGTGGAAATGTTCAGAAATGGGTGGACAAAGCCAAAGACAAAAATGATGAATTCAGATTGATGGGATTCGGACACAGGGTGTACAAAAACTTCGACCCAAGAGCCAAAATAATCAAAACAGCCGCAGACCAAGTATTGGACAAATTGGGCATCCATGACGAATCATTAGAAATTGCAAAAAAACTGGAAAGAGCCGCTTTGGAGGACGAATATTTCGTGAAAAGAAAACTTTATCCAAATGTGGACTTCTATTCAGGATTGATCTATCGCGCGTTCGGAATTCCTACAGAAATGTTCACAGTCATGTTTGCCGTCGGAAGACTTCCGGGTTGGATTTCACAATGGATTGAAATGAGGGAAAACAACGAACCCATCGGTCGTCCAAGACAAATATATGTGGGACATCCCAAAAGGGATTATGTAAATATTTCAGACAGATAAACCGAAAAAATAAATTTTACAGGTCTGATTTCCTTCAGACCTGTTTTTTTGGAATGAAACAAAACAATTGTTTGGACTATGACCATACAAGAATTAAAATCAAGTTTGAAACTGCCGGTGATGGCTTCACCCATGTTCATCGTTTCGGGAACAAAACTGGTTGCCGAATGTTGTAAAAACGGTATTGTCGGAAGCTTTCCATCGCTGAACGGCAGAAGTGCTGAGGATTTTGAAAATATGCTCATCGACCTACAAAGCGAGCTGAGTGAATTTGAAAAAGTAACCGGCCAAAAGGCTGCACCTTATGCTGTCAACTTGATAGTCAACAGAACAAATCCAAGATTGATGTCCGACTTGGAACTGCTTGTCAAATACAAAGTACCGATAATCATCACATCACTGGGCGCAGTCAAAGAAATCGTGGACGCAGTTCATTCATACGGAGGCTTAATTTTTCATGATGTCATCAAAAAACGACACGCCGAAAAAGCAGCCGAAGCAGGAGTGGACGGCATCATCTGTGTTTCTGCAGGAGCAGGCGGCCACGCTGGTACCGCTCATCCTTTTGCACTGATGAATGAAGTCAGAAATTTTTATGAGGGTGCCATTGTAATGGCCGGCGGTATCAGTACCGGAAACGAAGTACTGGCTGCACAAATTGCAGGTGCCGATTTTTGTTATATGGGCACCCGATTTATCGCCACAGATGAATGCTTGGCTGCCGATGAATACAAACAAATGATTGTAAACTCAGGCATCGATGACATCATATACACAGACGGAATTTCAGGCGTCAAAGCAAATTTCCTAACCAAAAGTATTGAAAATGCCGGTATTGACCTGAATCAAAAAAAGGAAGAGGATTTTTCCAAACTGACCGGTGAACACGCAAAAGCATGGAAGGACATTTGGTCGGCAGGACACGGAGTGGCAGAAATTACGAATATCATTCCTGTCAAAAATTTGATAGAACAACTGGTGAATGAGTACAAAACGGCCATAGAGAAAGTGAAAAAAATAGAGGGTGAAATTAATTTTTAACCAATTGAAATGACCACTACAGCTGAACTGATAAATTTAATCGAGCTAAAACAAATCGACAAATTCGTCTTTGAAGGTCATAGCCATACAGTGGGCAGCCCCAATGTTTTTGGAGGGCAAGTTTTGGCACAAGCACTCAACGCAGCCTGCAGAACATTGCCAACCGACAGGTATTGTCACTCACTGCATGCTTACTTCGTGCTGCATGGTGATTTGGAAAAACCGATTCAGTTCAAAGTCATGCCGGTGAGAGACGGCGGAAGTTTCACAACCCGTTTTGTAAGCGCTGAACAAGATTCAAAAACGATTTTTGTGTTGGCTGCCTCTTTCCAAAAACAAGAAATCGGTTATGATTACCAAGAGAAAATGCCGGAAGCTCCACCACCCGAAGGCCTGTTGAGCTGGAAAGACATTTATGAGCAATCCAAAGGTTTGATACCCGAAAAAATCAATCGCTTTCTGGGTTTGCCCAGGCCAATTACCTTTAAACCAACAGTGATTCATAATCCATTTGAGCATAAGGATTTGCCACCCAAACAACAAGTTTGGTTCAAATTCAATGAAATCAATAACCAAATCAGCGAACAACATTTCATACAACTTCTCGCCTATGCCTCTGATTACAATATACTGATGACCGCCCTGCAACCACACGCTTCAGAAGCCAAT
>JAQVKJ010000094.1 GCA_028694715.1 Weeksellaceae bacterium
CACCGGTGGGCAGATTGAAAAATATAAATATGGCGATTGAAAACATGTCACCAAACGATTTGGAAGCATACAAAATCAGAGAAGGAGAGATGTGTAAACTCGAATTTGAAGGTGGGATTACCGTTGAAGGAGAGGTCGTTACTGGTGTAAGAAACCGAAAAGGAAAAGTGCTGATTGTCTCTTTTAAAAATTGTACAGTCAAACATTTCGATAATGTATTGTTCCGTCCCGAATGGGACATTTATGATATGGCTGTTGGAAAATCAATCGTCTCGGCCTATGCAGGGCCGGCGGATTTCAATTCTTTTGACATGACCACCCATCAACTGGAACCCGGCAACAAAAGAGAAGTCATCAGTCCACAAAAACAGAGGTTGTTCGAGATGTATAGTTCACTCAGAGAAATGAGACAAAACAATGCGCTGTTGACTGAGGAAAAACTCAATCAGATGTTTGAAACACTTCAATCGGATTATCCAGATGAGTGGTTGTTGCCGATTGAGCTTTTTGAATTGGCCCATAACAATCACTTTGAACTGAGATTTACGGTAAAAAAGTACTTGGAAGAAATGACTATGAAACAAACAAAAGTCGCACATCTAATCAGAGACGGAATCGACATTGCTGAGCAACCTACTTCCGCGACAAGCGAATTTTCGTAGAAATCAAATCGGTTAGCAAACCGCCGAGCCAAGAAAAGAAAAACATCACGGGAAGTATTGAAATTTCGTACCAAGTGGGGTGATGTGGTGTGAATATTACATCAAGATAGGCAATCAAAAACAGCAAAAACCCAACAAAAGCAGCATATGCCTTTTTGGCTGTTTTTACAATGGCCGCAGTAATCAGCCCACCGATGATGGCACCCACACCACAAGAAAAAAGCAGTGCGATGAAAAACTCGTCCCTGATTTTTGGTGTTTGGGCAGCATAACGAATCACACGGTTCCAATGCTCATAGGGGAATTTGGAATAATCATACTCAATCCAATTCTCATTCAGTGAAATTCCAAAAGTGATGACGAGCATGGCCACGCCCAAACCAATAATTACCGCTAAAGTATTCCGTAGAATCATAATTCTCAGATATGCGCAATCATTGATATCTCGATTTTCACATCGGCAGGAAGCTTAGAAACCTGAACGGCTTCTCTTGCAGGATAAATTCCTTCGTCAAAATAGGAAGCATAAATTTCGTTCACTACCTTATAATCTCCCATGTCTGTTAGGAAAATAGTGGTTTTCAGTACTTTTGAAAAAGAACTGCCCGCCTCTTCCAATATCGCCCCAAGGTTTTTCATCACCTGATGAGTAGCCTCAGAAATTTCGATTACAATTTCACGGGTTTCAGGATTTGCAGGAATTTGCCCGGAAATAAACAGAAGCTGATTAAAACTAACGGCCTGACTGTATGGGCCAATTGCTTGTGGTGCATGTATGGTATTGATTGTCTTTTTCATCTTGCAAATATACTAAGTTTTAAAAATCACTTCCTCTCAAAAGTGTGGATGCCCTCTCGTCATATTTGACAGCGTCTTTGAGAATATCAGCTTTGATTCCGATAAAGAAATCCCAAGTCTTGTGACGACCAAAAGGTACCCAAGAGAAATTCAAAGTGAAACTCCTCAAGTCACGGTTGAACATAATTCTGGCTTTAGATAATTTTTTTGCCTTGAAATCATATGAAGTAGAAGTACTCAGACTCCAATAGGGAGTCGGAGAAATAGAAGCGTTGATGGCCACAACAGTGGTGCTGACCCCTTTTCTGAGCGTGCCCCTGCTATAGGTGTGGGTGAAATTAAGTCCAAGTCGCCAAGGAATTGAAAAATGAGCGTAATCGTATTCGTCAAAATAAAAATTCTCATCCCTGACCTCACCTCTTCTGTCGTACTTCTTTGCATCAAACCCTTCCCCGAAAGTTTTATTGTCAAAGTTATAACCAAAATTCACACTGTAGTCCGTCAGTCTAAATGCCCCCAGTTGATTGATTCTGGTACCGGATTCAACCCCGTCTTCGAATCTTATTTTGTAAGGATCAAAACTGGCCCTGAACTGTAGATTCAACTTCTGATTGAACAATCTGGTCATACCCGAAACATTGATGGGTGAGAGTTTAAACTCCTCAGCAACCATGTTGTAGGACGATGAAATGTCCAAGTATTCAAAAATTTTCACCTTCTGAAAACCAGTGGAATCCGTTTTTGAACGGACTTTCATTTCTAAGTTGTTTCTCAATCCAAATGAAATGGATGCACTCTCACCTATAGAAGGCGCACCAAATACTCCGTCCTGAAATCTGGAGTACAATACTTTTCTGCCGTCTGCTCCACGATAGTAATCATAATAACCCCATTCTTCCGAACCAAAATTGGGGCGGTAGTTGAATCCGATGCTGGGCGAAATCACATGACGGATTCCTTTGATGTATGCATTTTCATTCTTTGAAATCAATGTACCATATATATTGGTCGAAATTCCCATGCCCATGCTGAAAGTCCTATAAGAATCAAAACCGTTGATATCTGTGGTGATTACTTGATTCTCTTCCTCGTCAAACGATTTTTCATAAGTTTTCAAGTACCAGACCTCGTCGAAGGAAGCATTGAAAGAAACTGGAAAATAACTGCCTATCGTAGCACCGGTGGTGAAATCAACTCTGTGTCGTGCGCCGTTTTTGGCATTTTCCCACATCCTTGGTGTGAAAGCATCGTCCTCATTGGTGTTGATGTTATTGACCAGATTCAGGTTATAACCGACCGCCAAATTTTTGAGCAAACCCTTTTTGCTGCCGACTTTGGGCGCAAATGGATAAATCCAGCTCATGCTGAATGTCAGTTGTGGCAAAACAAATTGCATGGATGCCGGTTGATTGGACGAGGTATTATTGTTCTGGTGATGTGAGGCCACCACAGAAAGCGAAAATGGAGAATTCGGAAAAGTCTTGTTCAGTGAAATCGAAGACGAAGCCGAATTTGTATATACATCCCCATTGAAAATGTTGGAATTATTGATGCTTTCTCTGAAAAATTGTGAACTGCTCATATTTACATTGGCTGAAAAAATCAAATGAGGATTTGCCTTAGGGTCTTGTGAATGATTCCAGTTGATACGATAATTTGAAATTCTGCTGTAATCGTCCAAGCCTTTGATGCCTGTGATCCGATTTTCATAATCAAATCTTAATCCGCCTCTGAACTTGTATCGTTTCCGATAAGATGAATTCAGGTGAGTTCCCCAGCTCCCTTTGGTGTATATTTCTCCGGTCAACGACAAATCCAAGTAGTCTCCTATGGGGAGATAAAACCCCATTCCCTCCAGAAAAAAACCCACATCGTTCCGTTCCCCAAATGATGGAATGATGATACCTGCCGAACGACTGTCACCCAAAGGTATGTATGAGAATGGAAGTGTTAGAGGTGTAGGCACATCATAAATCCGCATATTGATAGGACCGGTTATCATCGATTTGTTTTTGCCATCTATGTATTTTGCTCTTCCGGTTCTCAGTACATAGTCCGGTTCATCGGTTTTTTTGTCAATAAAATAGGTGTCAGTTGTGTAATCCGCATGGCGGACAAACATAATGCTGTCGTTGACTCTTTTGACAGTCCCACCGACCATCACACCGCCACTTTCTTCCATACGAACATTGTAGGCAACACCAATCTTGGTTTTGAAATTAACTTTGAAGCTGTGCTGTTCATATTCTTTGCCGGCTTGCTTGAAAATGGTGGGTTCTGTGATGATTCCAAGCGAATCTCTTTTTCCATCAGCAAAAACATCGCCCGTCTCCCAATTGATTTCCACATAGTCCGCATGAATTTCCATATCGGTGTATTTGACCACCGCATTTCTTAGCAGATAACTCATTTTGTTTTTCCATACATGCACTTGGTCGTCTGAATTATATATCAAAACATCTTCAAGTCGTTCGTCTTTGATAGGTTCAATCACGAGGCTGTCTCTTATAATCAGACTGCTGTCGTTGCCCTCTGTAATCTGCCCCAGACCCCAACTGTTGATAAGCAGTAGAAAAGTTAGTGTAAATAGATATTTAAAAATCTTTTTATGCAAAGTAAATACTTATTTTTGCGCTAAATCGTTTCAAAAGTAAACAAAAATTGTTGCTGAAGGATGGGATTAACAAGGATTTGCAAACAAATTTTAACCGGTTTTCTGATTTTAACATTAAGCTGCGGATATTTAACAGCGCAAAAGAAATCCAATTTTGTAATCGTAATTGACCCTGGTCATGGTGGTAAGGACATAGGTGCCAGAGGAGTGGTTGAAAATGAAAAGGACATCGTTCTCGATGTCTCACTTCGGTTCGGTCAGTTAATCGAAAAAAATTTTAAGGATGTCAAAGTGATTTATACCCGTAAGTCGGATGTCTTTCTCGAATTATGGGAAAGAGCCAGAATTGCCAATCACAACCACGCCAACCTCTTTGTCTCCATTCACTGCAATTCTGCTGCAAATAGAAGCGCATATGGTTCCGAAACCTTTGTGATGGGGCTGAGAAGAATGGAAGAAAACATGGAGGTCTCCAAACGAGAAAATAGTGTGATTCTTCTTGAGGGTGATCAGGAACGATACCAAAAATTTGATCCCAACGATGAAGAAGCAGTCATACTTTTTGAAATTATGCATTCGGCTTATCTCGATCAAAGTATAAAATTTGCCAGCTTGGTGGAAGATGAATTTGTGAAAAATGGCCGCTCAAGCCGTGGGGTCAAACAAAATATCTTTCATGTACTCAGAGAAAATGCTTCCCCGTCGGTTTTGGTTGAACTTGGATTCATCTCAAACCAAGACGAAGGCACCTATTTATCCACCAACAAAGGAAAGCAGGAAAGAGCAGATGCTCTGTTTGAGGCATTTAAGAAGTACAAAAAGGAATACGATGAGATGGACGGAAGAATTGTGGAAGACGATAAACCCAAAGAAGTGGAGAAACCGGTGATGGGTAAATCCTTCAAAATCCAGTTCCTGGTTTCTAAAAATAAATATTCACCCAGTGCAAAACAGCTCAACGGACTGACCAATATTGAAATCGTCCAGGTAGGTGATGTGTACAAATATTACTACGGAAATACCAGTCTTCCCTCTGAACGGGATGAATTACTCAACTATGTCATCAGAAAAGGATTTAAGGATGCATTTGTGGTTGAATTTACATCCAACGAAAAACTCACTGGAAGCCAAAATTACAGAATCCAATTTCTTGCTTCAAACAAGAGATACAGAGACCGCGACGGCAAATTTGGTGGACTGAAAAATGTGCTGAGAATCAAAAGCGGAAAAACACATTTTTATTATTATGGTTCAACCAAAACATACGAAGACGCACAGAAAGAACTTAAATTCGTTCAGGGAAGAGGATTCAAAAATGCAATCATTGTGATTTTTGACGGTAAAAAACTACTGGAGTAAAATCCCAACCGGAAATAATAATTACTTTTGCAGCAAACATTTTAAAATGAAGATTACAAGGGAGGCAAAGGCAGGATTTGTGGTGATTGTTACCTTAATTGCCTTTTATACATTGTTTAATTTCCTGAAAGGCAAGAACCTTTTTTCTTCGGGAAACAATTATTATATCGTATATGACAATGTAAGCGGACTGGCTCCTTCCAAACCCGTTACCGTTAACGGGCTGAGAATCGGTAGAGTAGATGAAATCGAAATCATCGACAGAGCAAAACCAATTTATTTCATAGTGAAAATCAAACTGGATAGAAAAATTGATTTTTCCAAGAATACCATCGCTGAAATCTGGGAACCCGGGCTGATGTCCGGCTCAGAAATCAGACTGTTGCTCGACTACCAAGGAGAAACCGCCAAAAATGGCGACACAATCAAGGGTGAACTCAAACCTGGCATGTTGAATGTGTTTTCAGAAAAATTGGACCCCACACAAAAAAAACTTGATTCGCTTATGCTTAATCTCAATCTGGCAGTTGTCGATGCACACAAAATGTTAGATGAAGAAAACCGGGAGAACTTCAAACAGATTCTGAAAAACTTGGACACCGCATTGATTTCAT
>JAQVKJ010000095.1 GCA_028694715.1 Weeksellaceae bacterium
CGAGGGTCAGAAACTTTTGTTGCTCACCGGAGATATCGTGAGTATGACTTTAGTAAAGACAGAGGAATAGCCAATTCTACCGGATGAATTTTGTGAGGATTTAAATCATTTTTAGCAAATCCTTGCGGGCAATCAATTGATATTTTTCATTTTCAAACTCCACCAAAACAGCACCCGCTTCAGAAATCAATGATTTTAATTCACTGAGCGGAGCGGTTGATTTTATGATTGGAAGCTGTTTCTCCATGATTTCCCGTATCGTAAGATCTGCCGCGTTGTCGTCATTGAAAAACAATTCTGCTAATTTTTCTTCGCTGACTGCGCCCACAATCCCTGATGTACTCACCACCGGCAAATGACTAAGTTGATGGGCTTTCATTCTTTGTGCCGCATGCAAAACCAGTTCTTCGGTTCGAACGCTGACCAAAGGCGAATCGACCCTGTCTCCGACCAAATCCCCAACGGTTTTCACTTCATTGTGCAAATAACCCATTTCACGCATCCAGTCATCATTGAACATTTTACCAACATAACGGCTGCCATGGTCGTGCAACAAAACCACCACCACATCATCAGGACCAAAATGTTCTTTGAGTTGCAACAATCCCTTGATGGCCGAACCGGCTGAATTTCCGGCAAAAATCCCTTCCTCCTTCGCCAGTCTTCGGGTGTAAATCGCAGCATCTTTGTCGGTCACCTTTGTGAAACCATCGATCAATGAGAAATCTACATTTTTGGGCAAAATATCTTCGCCAATGCCTTCGGTGACATAAGGATATATTTCATTTTCGTCAAAAACACCGGTTTCATGGTATTTTTTGAAAACCGAACCGTAGGTATCCACTCCCCAAATTTTGATGTCAGGATTTTTCTCTTTCAAGAATTTACCGATGCCCGAAATGGTACCTCCGGTGCCCACACCCACCACGAAATGAGTGATTTTCCCATCGGTTTGTTCCCAGATTTCCGGGCCGGTCTGCTCGTAATGCGCCACAGAATTCGAAAGATTGTCGTACTGATTCACATACCACGAATTGGGCGTTTCCTCGGACAATCTTTTGGAAACAGAGTAATAAGACCTCGGGTCGTCAGGTTCCACATCGGTCGGACAAACCACCACTTCCGCACCCAAAGCCATGAGGATGTCCATTTTTTCTTTGGATTGTTTGTCTGAAATCACACAAACGAGTTTGTAGCCTTTCACGATTGCGCCCAACGCCAGCCCCATACCTGTATTGCCCGAAGTTCCTTCTATGATGGTCCCACCGGGTTTCAGAAGACCTTTGGATTCGGCGTCCTCAATCATCTTCACTGCCATCCTGTCTTTGACCGAATTTCCGGGATTGAAAAACTCTACTTTTGCCAACACCAAGGCCGGGATTTCAGCAGTCAGTTGGTTGAGTTTTACCAAAGGCGTGTTCCCAATGGTTCCGAGTATATTTTCGTAGTATCTCATATCATTTTTTGGATTGCAAAGATAAAAGATTAATGGGACAAAGGCTTTCGTTCATCGGTTTTTTGAATGATTTTGGATGTGTTATGAGCCATGTCATTTCCAAAAGAGACTGACCTCATTTCTTATGTCAGAATTGAATTGTAAATTGCAACAACTTAGTAATTAAACATTTAAATTTATTGATTATGATAAATGAGCTTATAGAAAAACTTGCCACAGACCCAAGCAATCCATGTGTTACGGTTTCCATGAAAACCCACAGAACTTTTCCGGATTCTGAAAAAGATGAAATCCGGCTGAAGAATCTTTTCAAGGAAGCCGAAAACCGATTGGTCAGTGAATTCAGCAGAGATGAAGTCAATGGAATTTTGGACAAAATGAACGAAATTCATAGAACTTACGACTACAGACGCAGTTTGGACAGTTTGCATATTTTCCTTTCGGATACATCTACTGAAATTGTCAAATCTCCTTGGCCGGTCGATCAGAACAAAGTGCATATTTCAGATTATTTTGCTGTAAAACCACTCATCATACTCAAAGACCGGGTAGCGGATTATATGATTTTGCAATTGTCTAAAAGCGGTTCAAAATTGTTTTTGGCCAACAACGACAAAATCATTGAAGAAATTGAAACAGCGGTATTTCCATCCACCGAAAATCCTTTTGATGTGACTTCGAACGCAGCTCAGAGCGTGAGCGGAAGAGCAGAAAGTTTGCTACTCGAATATTTTAACCGCATCGACAAAGAAGTGGTTCGCATACACCGTGAAAATGATTTGAAATGTTTGGTTTTCACCACAGAGGAAAATTTTTCAAAACTTATGAAAGTAGCCGATGTGCCTTCCATTTATCTGGCTTATGATTCCGTCAATTACAACGACAATTCGCCACACAGCATTGCAAAATCTGCCTGGGAAATCATTCAGAATTTTCAGAAAAACGAACGGGCAAAGGCCATCAAAGAAATGCACGATGCCGTCAGTCAAAGAAGGGTGTTGACCGATTTAAGGGAAATCTACCGTGCAGCCAAAGACGGCAATGGTGAGTTGCTAATCGTTCACAACAACTATTTGCAACCGGTAAAAATGACGGATGAATACAATTTTGAACTGATTGATGATGTGACCCATCCCGGTGCCATTGATGACATCAACAGCGTGATTGCAAAGGAAGTGATTTCAAAAAAGGGCAGGGTCGTTTTTACAAATCAGGATGAAATAAAATCGCTTGGAAAAATTGCGCTAAAAACAAGATTCTGAGCCCATCCGATGGGTTTCACACAATCATTGGAAGGCGGATTTGTTTCCGCCTTTCTTGAAATAAAAATCATGTACCAAATTGACTGACACTGACTTAATTCATCTAAATAAATTAAAACAAATCAATAATTGTTTGTAAATTTATACGGCAAAAGTCAAAGATTGTATTACTATAACCTAATTATAATAAAATGAAGAAAGCGATAATTTTATTGAGTGTATTTTTGATGCTTTCATGCAACAAAAAGGTGGAGAATCAGGAAAGCGCAACTGAAATTGCACTTTCTGAGCTCCAAACCAAAGCCAAAGTTTTGTTTGGTGAATTACCAGATTTGGCGGACAATACTGACAATCCTGTGACCGAAGAAAAGGTGTTTTTGGGACAGACATTGTATTACGACCCTATTTTATCAAAAAACCAGACCCAGAGTTGTAATACCTGTCACAACCTTAGCACTTTCGGGGTGGACAATCTTCCGTTTTCTCCCGGCGATGCCTAAGGAACCATCGGTGGTAGGAATTCGCCCACAACTTTTAATGCAGCACTGCACATCGCCCAATTCTGGGACGGTCGTGCAAATTCTGTAGAAGAACAGGCCGGCGGACCTATTCTGAATCCGGTGGAAATGGGTATGCCCAATGAAGAAACTGCTCTGGAGAGACTTAGATCGAGTGAAAAGTATCAGAAACTATTTGCCACCGCTTTTCCCGGACAAGCTGAGCCCATCAGTTGGGAAAATCTAACCAGTGCCATCGGTGCTTTCGAAAGAATGCTCGTGACCCCAACCCGTTTTGACAAATTCATTGCCGGTGATGATGACGCCCTGACGAACAGAGAAAAACAAGGGCTGGAAGACTTCATCAGCAATGGTTGTGTAACCTGTCACAGTGGAGTAGC
The DNA here is from genome assembly GCA_028694715.1 of Weeksellaceae bacterium. Taxonomy (GTDB): domain Bacteria; phylum Bacteroidota; class Bacteroidia; order Flavobacteriales; family Weeksellaceae; genus Moheibacter. Next base: position 3,617 of record JAQVKJ010000095.1, read on the forward strand.
TTTGGGCGGGCATATCTTTCAGAAGTTTGGCGTCTATCAGGATTATTGGTTGGAAACCAAAAGTGAGAATGTGGATGAAGGCAGGGCCACTGTCAGCAAAGATGAAGCAGATTTAAATGTCTTCAAGGTACCGGGACTCCGAAACATTTCAAAAACTTATCCCTATTTCCACGACGGAAGTGTAAGAGACCTGAAAGAAGCCATTAGAATCATGGGCAAGATTCAGTTGAACAGAGAATTGACCGAAGAGCAAGTAGAAAATATAGCGGTATTTTTTGATGCACTGACCGGAGAAATCGACCCCAAATACACAGAAAATCCACATTTATAACAAAAATAATTCAAAAGAATCAGGGTAAATATTTTAAACTCTGATTCTTTTGTTGTGAATTCAACCCAATATCACCGCCCGCTGTAGCGTTTTATTTTTGCTCTAATTTCATCTAAGCCAAGATTGTGAATACTCCCCAAATGGGTTGTTTTGAATGACTTATGTGGTTCGTAAGTGCCTTCGTCCACCGAAATACCGACCAACCGATAGGCATCCCTGAACGATGTTCCGGATTGCAGCAAATGATTGATGTTTTCCACCGTATAAATTCCATCGTATTTTTCTTGGTTCATGAAATCATCATTGATTTCCAATTGTGGAATCGCAAAAATCAGTATGTCTAAAATATCGTTGAACTGCAACATTGGTTCAAACAGGAATTCTTTCAGTATTTGAAAATCACGGTGATATCCGCTGGGCAGATTGTTGATGGTCATGGTGATGTCATTGGGCAATGCCTGCAAGCGGTTGCAATGTGCGCGGGTCAATTCAAACACATCCGGATTCTTTTTGTGCGGCATAATTGACGAGCCGGTGGTCATTTCCTTGGGAAGCTTCACAAACCCCAGGTCTTGGCTGTTGTACATCACCAAATCATAAGACATTTTGGAAAGTGTGGCCGAAAGCATGGCGATGGCTACCGCGGTTGACTTTTCGGTTTTTCCTCTCAGCATCTGCGCCCCGACCGAACTTACTGCCATTTCTCCAAAACCTAATTCTTTTGTAGTTTCTCTGCGATCAATATTTAAACTCGTGCCAAAACCAGCTCCCGAACCCAATGGATTCTGGTCGGCCACCTTATATGCTGCATCCAAAAAGTACAAATCCGAAAGCAAATTTTCTGCATAAGCCGAAAACCACATCCCGAAACTGCTTGGCATAGCGGCCTGAAAATGAGTATAACCCGGCATTAGCTCATCCTTGTGTTCATCGGCCTTTTCGACCAGAATGTCTATCAGCTGCAGAACCTTCTCGCGGGTTTCTGTCAAATAATCTTTCAAAAACAACTGAATCGCCACCAATACTTGGTCATTTCTGGAACGCGCTGTGTGAATCATTTTGCCTGCATCACCAGTTTTTACAATCAATTCAGCCTCAATTTTTGAATGTACATCTTCGTAATTTTCGTCGATGACAAATTCTCCTGCCTCGCATCTATTGATGATTTCATCCAATGCCGACTGAAGTTTGCCGTTGTCTTCAGCGGTGATGATGCCTACTTTTGTCAGCATATTCGCCTGCGCTTTGGAGGCGATGGCGTCGTATTTTGCAATGAAGACATCCAAAATCCTGTCTTTCCCAACAGTAAATTTTTCGATTTTTTCGTTGACCGAGAAACCTTTGTCCCAGATTTTCATTGTTGTTTGAATTTTGTGTGATTACTGCAAAAATAAGAGATTTTCCACAGGCGCTCGACTCAACTTATCAACAAAACCCATTTTGAAAAAATCAATGCCCCGGATATGGTTTCAAGGTATCTATGAATGAGAATTAATCCAAATTCACTTTGGTCCGCAATGAATTTTTGAAAGTATCAAGGTCTGCATTCAGTGCTTCGACGGTTTTGGGCAGTCGGTATTCGGCAATGACATTTTGTTCTTTGTCAAGAAAAAGCAATTGTTTTTCTTCGCCGTCCACCATGTTTTTGAACAAGTCCCACATGGAAACGCCGTGGGTTTTGAGCATTTCAAAAAAATCGTCTGCCTGAATCTGAATGATTTTCATTTTTGGTTTTTTAATTTTCGTCAGCAAGCTGTGAAATTATTTCAAGCCCAAGGTTTTTCTGACCCTGTCCAAGACTTCATCAGCAACTTCTGCTGCGCGGGCAGCACCGGTTTCCAAATAATTGTCCAAAACTGTTTTGTCCTGAAGCAATTCATTAAATTTCTCTCTGGCGTCAGCATATTTTTCCAAAATCACTTCAAATAAAGCGGTTTTTGCATGACCGTATCCGTAGCCGCCGTTCAAATAGTTTTTTCGCATTTCAGCGGTTTGTTCAGCTGTGGCGAGCAGTTTGTAGAGTGCAAACACATTGTCGGCATCCGGATTTTTGGGGTCTTCCAACGGGGTACTGTCAGTTTGAATGGACGAGATTT
>JAQVKJ010000096.1 GCA_028694715.1 Weeksellaceae bacterium
AACAACAAAATGTTCTGGGAAGTCAACGCACAACAAAAAAATGTGCAGTCCGGAAGTAACCCGGCAGCCACCGTGCAAGACAACAAATTGTATTACAACAATCTCTTTGGACAGATTTCGGCTGAATTTACCGTACTGACCGGAAAAAGAGATTTGAATTATATCATCCCCAACAAACAAGCCTTGGGCAATGTACCTGAAAATGCAGACTACTTGGTCTTTAGCGAAGACATCATTTTGCCCGTCGGTTGGTCGTTCTCGATGAACGAAAAGGGTGTGCTCATCAAAAACAACTCTGGAAAAAACATTTATCTCTACGACAATCCCAAATCTACAGATGAGCTTTCTGAGTTTTTCAGCGAACAAAATACAATTTTTGAAGTACAGCAAATCGGACAAATCCTGACCGTGAAAACCAAAGTGAAAACAGAATGGCTGCTCTCAGAAGACAGAGTGTTTCCTATAAAAGTGGATCCTTCGGTGACTGTATATCCAGATGATTCCGAAAAATGGACAGGCTGTTCAACACAGGCTGGTAATACTAATTATGGTGATATTGTATTAAGTGGGCGCTGGACCGATGGTAATCCGATGGCAGGTTACGCAAAATTCGATCTTTCAAGTATTCCCAACGGTACGGTATTGGATGATGTCAGTTCTCATTTCTTCTTTTACGCTTCGAATGGTGAAGTTATTGGAAAAGAAGTAGAGTTGGTGGATATCAATGTTGACCCGGTGACAGCTCAGAATCCTGCTATTATAAATAGTCATACACAGGTTATATCGGACAATACACAGACCTTTGATAACTTTCAGGGATGGAAAATCCACAATTTTTCAAATGCAGGTATTTCTTTTGTTGAATCAAAGATTTCTCAAAACTGGGTGGCTGTGGCACTTTATCCTGTAATGGACACCTGGTCTGTAGAGAATAATTTTGCAGGATTCCGAGGTTACACCTCAACCGACAATAAACCTTATCTGAAAATCACATATGGGTCGCTCAACTGTATTCCCAGAACAAGAGACGACAGAGATGATCTTTATATCAAAGATGTCCGTTTTCTGGGTGCGCTCAATCCCACCAATGTTGTCAATCTAAACAATGGTTATAATAATAACAGTCAAACCGGAGGTTATCAGAATTTTACCGATCTCTGGAATACCAATGAAATGCCCAGACAGGCACAGGGGCAGGTGATCAATGTACATGCACAGCTGAACTCCTGGAGAGGTCATTTCAAAGCCTGGGTGGATTGGAACAAGGACGGTGTGTTCAATAATACAGAATTAGTGTATGATACTGAATCTACTGTATCCAATGCAGTCTTGTTCGGTTTTGTAATTCCCCCTGATCAGGAAATCGGAGAATATAAGTTGAGAATCAGAGTCCTCGGACAACGGCATAGAGTAAACGGCGACTGGGTGGAGCTTCTCAATCAATATGATTTTGACCCATGTGAAGAATTTATTAATTATAACTATTCGGGTATTAGATTTTACGGCGAAGCTGAAGATTATAAGTTCAAAGTCATCCCGGATTGTGACGCCAAAGTTACTGCTGTGAATGTGAACGAAGGCGACGGTGTCCGATGCGGCCCGGGTGATTTGAACATTTCGGCACAGGGACCGGCAGGAGCACTTTACAACTGGTATGCTTCACAATACGGCGACGACCCCATACAGATTGGACAAAGCTCCAATACTTTGTTCATAGAAGAATTAGAGGAAACTACCACCTACTGGGTGACTGTAACGGCCGGCGGTTGTGAATCGGTGGCAAGGGTGCCGGTGATCGCAAGAATTGACCCCATACCTCAGATAGAAATAGGGGGCGGAATGCAGGAAATCTGCGGTGACGACGCCAGTCTCAATGTGAACGCCTGGGGTGATTATGAGCAAATTTTCCTCATTGATGAAACCTTTAACGATGAATTTGAAAACGGCGGGCTGGGTGCTTTCACAAACTTTGATGCCAGCGATTATCAGGGGGCCGATCTACCGGAAGCCGACTGGAAAAACCGCGAAAATCCATATACAGTGACCAAACCTCCGTACAGAGTGCTGCGGCCGGCCATGTCGTCGGGCTACAACAACGGGAGATTTGCCACCGCCATTACCGATTTAAGTCGATATGAAAATATCACCAAAATACTGGAACTCACAGACAAAGTGGACGCCACTGAACTGACCGAACTCAGACTGGAATTCGAACTGTACTTCCAGGCTTATATCGGTGGAGACGAAACCCAGGAGCATCTGAAACTCCAGATTTCTAAGGACAACGGTAGCAGCTGGACAACCATGCAAACCTATATCAATACACTGGGCAATCCGGGCAGGTTTGTAAAACAGAAATTCCCGCTCGATGCATCCTATCAGGTGGACAATCTCAAAATTCGTTTTGTGCTTTTCACATTTGCAGGACCAAGTGGTTGGAAATACAATATAGCCGCTTTGGACAACATCCGACTCTATGGCAACCGTGCATTGGAACCCAAATTTATATGGGCTGCCGTCAATGATGAAGTGGACATTTATGACATTGATTGTGAAACGCCTTACAACGGAGAAGATGTTTCAGAGGTCTGCATCAAACCCAATGACGAGCAATTGGAAGCCAATGCCTTCTGGACGCTTAAGTCCACTGCGGTATTGAGCAACGGCTGTACGGTGGACGGACAAGTCGTTTTGCAAAACACAACAAAAGTGTGGAATTCAAACAATACGGATTGGTCTGTGGCTACCGACTGGAAACCCTCTGTCAGCTTTGGAAGTCCCACTGTCCCGTCGGCCGAAAATTGTGTGATTGTCAAAAAAACAGTCTATCTCGATACCGATGCTGCTGACAATCCGGTACACGGTCTGGCCAAAAACCTGACGGTCAGAAATACAGGACACCTCGAAATCAAAGACGGTGCAAGTCTCAGGGTGACTGATTTCGTCAAAAATCAATCATCGGCCGAGGATAATTTTGTGGTGAAAAACAATGCCAGTTTACTACAAATCAACGACAATGCTGCAAACGAAGGAAAAATTACAGTGGAAAAAGAATACCTGTTCTCTTCCGAAAGAAAGGAGTACAACTTTGTGGCTGCACCCGTGGTCGCCAACAAATTCATGAAAACCACCATTTATGACCCCAATCCGATAAGCTTGCAGCAATACAACGAGTCCAATGATTATTTCTATGAAAATCAGGGAGCCTATGTGTCAGGCAAAGCATATGCAGTTCAGGAATCACCCGGCAGTGGAGTGGAAACCAAAATCGGGAACTTCAGCGGTGAACATTTCAACGGAATATTGAATTATAATCTGACCAAAAACGGAGCAGGATTTAACCTGGTCGGTAATCCTTATCCATCCAATCTGGACATAAAAATGTTGTACGACAACAATGTTGGAAATGTTAACGACCCCAACATAGATAGTAATTTCTATTTCTGGGACAACCGGGACAATCAAATCCATGTTCAGATGGGCTCAGAATATACCCAAAACCAATATGCAGTCTTCAATGCAGCTTCTGGTACCAACGGAACCGGAGTCCACGCACCAAGATTTACAGAAGAAGGTTCGGAAATGGGAGAAGAAAGAATACCCGACAGATTTGTGAAAGTGGGTACCGGATTTATGATGCAAACACTGAAACCGAATTTCCCGCTTCATTTTGAAAATTCATACAGAACCGCAGAAGGTGAAATCAATTTCACCGGTAAACAAGGCAATCTGGGCGGTGACCCCGATCGTTACTGGCTGAGAATGGTGACCCCGGGCAACATTCAGGTAATGTGTGCAGTGGTCTATTTTGAAGGAGGCAAAGACGAATTCTGGATAGACGACACCGAAAGTCTCAGCGGTTCAGACGATTTGTTCACCATGGCAGATGGCCACATGCTGGCGATTCAGGGCAGGGCACCTTTCAGAGTCCATGATCAAATCCCATTGGGTTACAGAGCTTTCCATAGCGGAACACACATCATTTCAATCTACCAGAAACAAGGCGTGTTCGATAGCGAACAGGACATTTATCTCATCGACCATGTGCTGAGTAAAACGGTGAACCTAAGCACCAATGTGTACAAATTCACCACCCGAAAAGGAGAATACCAAAACAGATTCACCATCGTTTATGTGCCAAAAAGACCCGATATCAGTTTGTCAGATATCAGCAATGTCGTCCAGATGACCCGTATAAACAATCAGATTGTGATTGAATCTACCATCGACAAAATCACTGCGGTGGAAGTCTTTGACCTGAACAGCAGACCGGTGTACAACCGTGCAGGCATCAATTCAAATCAACACAGCCTCAGCGCACAATTTTTCAATCATCAAATCATTGTAGTGAAGGTAACCACCGAAACCGGTGAAGTACACACCAAAAAGTTCATCAATAACTGACACTTAGCCAATTTAGTTTATATAGCTTGGGGTGAGGGCATTGTTTCAGACAAAGCCCTCACTTCTTTTTTGACCCGGATTCTGTATCTTTGTTTTAATTTTAATCAAAGGGTGAAATATTATATCATTGCAGGAGAAGCTTCGGGAGATTTGCATGCTTCCAATCTGATGAAGGAACTCAAAAAAAAAGACCCCGACGCAGAATTCCGTGTTTGGGGCGGTGAATTGATGCTGCAAGCCGGAGGAACACTCGTCAAACACTACCGAGACCTCGCTTTTATGGGGTTTGCAGAAGTGTTCATGAACCTGAAAACCATACTCGGAAATATCAAATTCTGTAAAAAAGACATACTGCAATGGGCGCCCGACGCAGTCATATTGGTCGATTATCCGGGCTTCAACCTGAGAATCGCAGAATTTGTAAAAAATGCAGGCATCCGCGTGTATTACTATATTTCTCCACAAATCTGGGCATGGAAAACCGGAAGAGTGAATACTATCAAAAAGTTCGTGGACCGTATGTTTGTCATCCTGCCATTCGAAAAAGACTTTTATGCCCGTTACAATTATGAAGTGGATTTCGTCGGTCATCCACTGTTGGATGCCATGGACACCTTGCCACAACCAGATGCTCTGAAATTCAGAGACGAAAACCAGCTCGACCCTCGGAGAATCATCGCACTGCTGCCCGGAAGCCGTCAACAGGAAATTCGCATCAAACTGCCCTTGATGCTGTCCGTTGCCCAAGATTTCCCTGATTTTCAATTTGTCGTCGCCGGAGCTCCTTCGGTGGAGCCTTCTTTTTACAGTAAAATTGGAGGGGAATCACTGAAAATAGTCTTCGGAAAAACCTATGAACTCATCGGTTGTGCACAAGCCGCTTTGGTGACCTCCGGCACCGCCACCCTCGAAACCGCATTGCTCAATACACCCGAAGTCGTCTGCTACAAAGGCAGCAGAATTTCTTATGAAATCGGAAAAAGAGTGGTGAAATTCGTGAAATTCATCTCATTGGTCAATCTGATCATGGACAGGGAAGTGGTCACAGAACTCATTCAACAGCAATTGAACCGCAAAAACCTGAAAACCGAACTCACAAAAATTCTTAACGAACCCAAACGAAGCCAAATACTCAACGATTACAAAAGACTTAGACAAAAATTGGGCGGACCGGGTGCCTCAGAAAGAACAGCTGCCGGCATTGTGGAAGACCTGACGAACAATCGATAAAAAAAATCATTTACTGGGATTTATCATGGTTTAATTCTGTCATTGTGATTAAATTTCAATGTGCATTCAAAGAAGTTCTAATTTTTAAAAATCACAAGATGAAAAAGAGAGTTCCGGTATCACAAATCATGACCAAAGACCCGGTGAGTATGAATCCTTCACAGTCTTTGTACGATGCTGATTTGCTGTTCGAAAAACACGGCATCCGCCACTTGCCCGTCACCGAAGGTGAACGGCTGGTCGGGGTGCTGAGCAAATCAGATTTGTTGAGAATCAGTTATTCAGAATTGTCAGACGACGAGGAAAGCGTAGAAAGCATGGTGTATGACGCATATACTATTCCTCAGGTGATGACCAAAAATCCACTGACCATCAGTGCCGATGCGAGCATCAAAGAAGCA
>JAQVKJ010000097.1 GCA_028694715.1 Weeksellaceae bacterium
ATCAGCAGAATAAAAAGTCCGGTTTTTAAAAAGGATGTTGAACAAAACCAGAGGCTTTACGGCTCATCTATGGTCATTCGGAGTCACTTGCTCAATGCAAATCCCTCTGAATTGGAAAAATTGCTCAACGAAGAATTGATGAAAAGAAAATAAGCCCCTGACAATCAAAATTTTGTTAAAAACTTGGCGGATGGAATAGTTAACATCCGACAAAATAGCTTATTTTTGATTTTATTTTAAAACACATTACTATGTCTTACGGATTATTGAAAGGAAAGAAAGGAATCATTTTCGGTGCACTGGACGAACATTCTATCGCATGGAAAGCCGCCAAAAGATGTCATGAAGAAGGTGCTGAATTTATATTGAGCAATGCGCCTGTTGCACTCAGAATGGGTGCTTTGAACCAACTGGCCGAAGAAACCGGCTCTAAAGTCATCGGTGCAGACGCCACTTCCATGGAAGATCTCTCTAATTTGTTTGACGAAGCACTCAGAAAATTCGGTAAACTCGATTTTGTACTTCATTCCATCGGAATGAGCATCAATGTCAGAAAAGGAAACCACTATACCGACTTGGATTATGAATATCTGACCAAAGGCTGGGACATCTCTTCAGTGTCTTTTCACAAAGTGATGAAAACCGCGTGGGACAAAGACGCCATCAACGAGTGGGGAAGCATTGTTGCACTTACCTATATTGCAGCCCAACGCGTATTTCCTGATTATTCCGATATGGCTGACAACAAAGCCTATCTGGAATCCATTACAAGAAATTTCGGATATTTCTGGGGCAAAGAAAAAAATGTGAGGGTCAACACCATTTCACAATCTCCTACACCCACTACCGCCGGACAAGGCGTAAAAGGATTCAGTGGTTTCTTGCGTTTTGCAGATGAAATGTCACCCTTAGGAAATGCAACGGCAGAAGACTGCGCCAATTATATAGTGTGTATGTTCTCTGACCTTACCAAAAAAGTAACCATGCAAAACCTGTATAACGACGGTGGGTATTCTACAACAGGTATTTCACACCAAGTAGCCGACAAATTTTTATAAAAGATTACATCAAACTATTAATAAGAACAGAAAATCACACCATCTTCTGTCAGGCAGAAAAGTGTGATTTTCTTTTTTTTATTGATGAAATGATTTCTTTTCAAAAACCTCAATTGCGTTTTTACCGGTGGCTTCAATGATTTGATTCTCACTCAACCCATAAACATCTTCCAACTTTTTAACTACCAGTGTCACAAAAGCAGATTCATTTCTTTTGCCCCGGAATGGTGCAGGTGCCAAGTAAGGAGAATCGGTTTCTAAAACAATGTTTTCAATCGGAATTTGATTCAGAAACTTATCTATTTTTCCGTTTTTGAAAGTAAGCACACCACCGATTCCAAGTTTCATATTGAAACCAATCGCCCGCTCTGCCTGTTCTTTAGTACCTGTGAAGCAGTGAAAAATCCCATGGAGTTTGTCGTCCTTCTCATCCTCCAATACTTCAAAAATTTCATCAAAACTGTTGCGACAATGTATCACAATGGGCAAACCTTTTTCTTTTGCCCAACCAATCTGGGTTTTGAAAGCTATTTGCTGTTCCTTCAGCGTACTCTGGTCCCAATACAAATCTATCCCGATTTCACCGACAGCGCAAAACTCTCTTTTGTCCAGCCATGTCTTGACAAGTTTCAGCTCTTCTATGTAGGTTTCTGGCCTGACAGAGGTCGGATGCAAGCCCATCATCAGAAAAATATTATCGTAATTCGCCTCCAGTTCCATCATCCGAGCAGTGTAGGAAGAATCGATGGCAGGAATATAGAATCTTTTCACACCTGCCTCCACTGCTCGTTCTATCATAGCATCTCGGTCTTGGTCAAATTCTTCTGAATACAAATGGGTGTGGGTATCTATCAACATAATTTGTTAAGTTTTAGGAGTTCCGATTTTTCTTTGGCAAAACTGTCTTTCGGAAAATGCTTTTCAGCAGTTTCAATCATTTTCTGGGTTTTGTACAAAAACTCCTTGTAAGCCGTTGCTTTTGGATTCAGTGGCCTGTGTGCCAATGCAGACTTGATTTTATTGAGTTCTTGAATTTTGTCCATAGTAGATTGTTCAAAATAAACTTCTGAAAATTTATTCCATATATATTCGGTGGCCATCGAATTGGGATGCACCAAATCTTCTTTGTAGAATCTGTAATCTCGTAGATCGTCATTCAGCAGTTCATAAGCTGGAAAATAATCGACCGCCCGTTCTTCTATCACGGTATGCAGTGCAGAAATCAATCTGGCCTTGCTCAGCGAATTTTCAACAATACCGTCTTTGGTGTGTCTCACCGGGCTAACCGTAGCAATGATATGCGCATTGGGGTGGATGTCGATAATCAGGTTTATACAGTTTCTGATAGCGGATTCCAGCTGTTTTTCTGTCAGCAGTATTTTTTCAAAAACATGTGCAGGTACTTTGTGGCAATTTGCTACAAAAAGCTCAGTATCTTTGAGTTGGTACACCCAAGCAGTACCAAATGTCAATATGAAAACCGAAGTTTCACGGATGAATTTATTGGCTTTCTCCAATTGTGTATTGATACTCTCCAGTGTTTCATTCGCTGATGTTCGGTTGAATGAAGTGTGATGATCCCAGCTGAAAAAAAGTTCTCCGTGATTGAAAATTTCATCTGAACAATAATGAGTCAGTGAAGAATTCTTGCCAAAGCATTTTCAATGGCCAAGGGATGAAATATTGTTCCGAACGGATTGCTCAACATGCTAAATTTTGCATCGGTCAGCTTCTTGCCTACTTCATCTGCAAAACAGGAACCAATACTGAGTATCTGCTGTGAATGTGAAATTTTTCTTACTGCTGGATTGAGCACCAATTCGGTTCTGAATTTCATCAGATTTTCCTTTTCATTAATTCATTAGCAAGTTCTCTCAATGGAAGTTTGTTGGTTTCATCCACTTCAACTTTGTCCAAGAAATTCATTGCTTTCTGAGTAAATTCCTCAATCAATTCCCTTGCTGCCATGTCTGCGCCGACGGATTGAAAAATCAACTTGACGGCCTCAATTTTCTGAGGATCTTCAGTGTACGAAGAATACCAATCTTTCAATGCTTTCTGATTTTCTTTGTCTGACAATTCTATGGCCTTCACATATAAGATTGTCTTTTTGTTCTCGATGATATCACCTGCGTGTAGTTTTCCGAAAGCACCCTCGCCAAATACATCCAAATAATCATCCTGAAGCTGAAAAGCAATTCCCAGATTTCTTCCAAATTCATACAAATAAGACTGATTTTTCAAATCAGCCTCTGCAGTGATTGCGCCAATCTGAAGTGCTGCAGCGACAAGAACTGCGGTTTTGTATTCAATCATACGAATATAATCCTCATACGACACCTCAAAGAGGGTTTCAAAATTCTTGTCATACTGCTGACCTTCACAAAGCTCTTCAGCCGTTTTTGAAAAAAGCTGAACGATATGTTTGAATTTATCGGCAGGCAAATCTTCAAACATCCTGTATGCCTGCACAATAAGCGCGTCACCAGAAAGAATGCCCGTACCCAAATCATATTTCAAATGTACGGTTTGCTTTCCCCTTCTCAATGGTGCTTGATCCATAATGTCATCGTGCATCAATGTAAAGTTGTGAAAAAACTCTATGCCCAATGCTGGCTTGATGGCATCATTCAAATCACCGTCAAACAGCAAATTTCCCATCAGGCAAAGTACAGGTCTGATTCTTTTTCCTCCAAGACTCAATATATAATGACAAGCATCGTATAACTCTTTGGGTTCAAATTCATTGAAAGCATACACTTCCATCGCTTCACGGACGACAGTCCGACAGTCAGAAACTTGTGTGTTCATAGGAAACTTTGTCAGTTGCAAAGATAATTAAATACCGCTTAAGACAGCCAATCAAAACCTGATTCTGTGATACGAAATTACAAAATACTGCAGATTTTGTCGCTCATTTTGTTGCTATGCAAAAAATATAAACTCAAATTGGATGAAGTTTTCATTTCATTCAAATATTCTTAATTTTGCAACTCAAAAATTCAATCACAATGGGAAGAGCCTTCGAATTCAGAAAAGAAAGAAAATTAAAAAGATGGGCATCCATGTCCAAAACTTTCACAAGGTTAGGCAAGGAAATAGTTATTGCCGTCAAAGAAGGCGGACCCGATCCCGAATCGAATTCAAAACTGAGGGCGGTCATCCAAAATTGCAAGGCTGCCAACATGCCCAAGGAAAATGTGGAAAGAGCCATCAAAAGAGCTGTGGACAAAGACACTGCCAATTTCAAGGAAGTAATCTTCGAAGGATACGGACCACACGGCGTCGCCATACTGATTGAAACCGCCACAGACAACAACAACCGTACGGTGGCCAATATCAGAAGTTATTTCAACAAATATGGCGGAAGTCTTGGCACACAAGGCTCGGTTGAATTCATGTTTGACCATGTTTGTAATTTCACCATCAGTTCTGAGGGCAAAGACATAGAAGAACTCGAATTGGAACTAATCGATTATGGTGCAGAAGAAATTACCGAGTCAGAAGGAAACATTGAGGTGGACGCACCATTTGAAAGCTACGGTCAGTTGCAAAAATATTTTGAAGACACAGGAATTGAAATCATTAGTAGTGGCTTTGACAGAATCCCTCAGGCAACCAAAAAACTAAACGAAGAACAGCAGGCTGAACTCGATGTATTGCTCGAAAAAATTGAGGAAGACGACGATGTGCAGAATGTATATACAACCGCTGAATAATCAGTTGAAAATTTCAAAACCACAGAATGAATCTCAAAAAAAAAGTTACAAACCTGCTCAGAATCACAATTTCAGAACTCTATGGCTACGAAGCTGAGAACATTGAGGTTCAGAATACCAAAAAGGAGTTCGAAGGAGAATATACCTTGGTTGTTTTTCCACTGATTAAAGAACTTAGAAAAAAACCTGAGCAAATCGGGGAAGAAATTGGAAATCATCTGAAAGACAAAGGGTATGTTTCCTCATTCAATGTTGTCAAAGGTTTTCTGAATTTGAGTCTTCCTTCTTCCTTCTGGATTGAACAACTGGCTGAAAATGCGGAAAATACTGATTACGGCTATACCAAAATTCATCCGGAGGCAAAATCAGTGATGATAGAATACTCTTCGCCCAATACCAACAAACCGATTCATTTGGGACATATCAGAAATAATCTTTTGGGGTATTCAATGGCTCAAATCTTCAAGGCCGCCGGTCATAAAGTTCAAAAAATACAGATTGTCAATGACCGCGGCATCCATATCTGCAAATCGATGATTGCATGGCAGAAATTCGGGAACGGTGAAACGCCTGAATCTTCGGGCATCAAAGGTGACCATCTGGTTGGAAAGTACTATGTTGAATTCGATAAACGACACAGACAAGAAGTGCAAAACCTGATGGCACAAGGGCAGACCGAAGAGGAAGCAAAGAAAAATGCTCCTCTGTTTTTGGAAGCCCAGGAAATGCTCAGAAAATGGGAGGACGGCGACAAAGAAGTCAAGGATTTGTGGCAAATGATGAACAACTGGGTGTATGAAGGTTTTGAAAAGACCTACAAAAGACTGGGCGTTGATTTTGACCAGTATCAGTACGAAAGCAATACCTATCTGCTGGGAAAAGATTTGATTCAAAAAGGACTGGAATCGGGTGTATTCTTTAAAAAGGACGATGGCTCGGTCTGGATCGATCTGACCGACGATGGTTTGGACGAAAAATTGGTGCTTCGTTCTGACGGTACTTCGGTTTATATGACCCAGGATTTGGGTACTGCGGTTGAAAGATTCAATACCTTTAATATAGACAAACTGATTTATGTGGTCGGAAATGAACAGGACTATCATTTCAAGGTTTTGTTTCTGATTCTGAAAAAACTCGGTTTTGATTGGGCGGATTCTTTGGTACATCTATCCTACTGCATGGTCAGTCTTCCCGAAGGAAGAATGAGATC
>JAQVKJ010000098.1 GCA_028694715.1 Weeksellaceae bacterium
AAAGACATTGAACGCTGCAGAACCAAGCAGGAAATGCAAGAGCTGTGAGCAAATGCTGAAAGTCGATGATTGGTTATTTCATTTTAAACTATCTTTGACCCTATGGGAATAGTACTAAGAGGTGAAAATCTATTTAAAGACTACGGCAAAAAGCGGGTAGTCAAGGATGTTTCTCTTCAGGTAGAACAAGGCCAAATCATTGGTCTGCTTGGGCCGAACGGAGCCGGAAAAACCACAACTTTTTATATGATTGTTGGGTTGATTAAAGCCACCTCAGGAAAAGTTTATCTGGACAAAACCAATATCACCGGAGATGCTATGTACCAAAGGGCACAAAAGGGAATTGGTTATTTGGCACAGGAGGCCTCGGTGTTTCGAAAACTTTCTGTTGAGGACAACATTCTATCGGTGCTGCAATTCACTAAACTTTCAAAGAAAGAGCAAAGGATGAAAACCGAGGCTTTGATTGAGGAATTCAGTTTGGAACATGTGCGCAAAAACCGCGGAGACCTATTGTCGGGCGGAGAAAGAAGGAGAACAGAGATTGCTCGTTGTCTTGCCACAGAACCCAAATTTATTTTGTTAGACGAACCCTTTGCAGGCGTTGACCCCATTGCTGTCGAAGACATTCAGAAAATCGTCCGTTCACTCAAATACAAGAACATCGGCATTCTCATCACTGACCACAATGTATCTCAAACTCTGGCCATTACAGACAAAACCTACATTATGTTCGAGGGAAGGATATTGAAGGAAGGCACTCCGGAAAATCTCGCCAACGACCAAGATGTAAGAAGGGTTTATCTGGGTGAAAATTTTAGATTTGAACAGATTTGATTTGAGACTTTCATGTGATTCCCTCATTTTATAAGTCATTGTAAAACAATGATTTCAACAAATTATAATTTTAAATATTTCAGTCAAATCGATGAGTTTAGACAATTCAATGAAGTACTTAGAAGCTCACTATTTTTTAATTGTTAGTACTAAATTTATAATAGATTACCCACTATGCATCTTGCCGGGAGGAAAATTTAACTGGGCTTTGGTCTGTCCATTAAATATTGAATAATTAATTTCTCGTCTCAATTCTATAAATCCAGATTGGATGAAAGTTTTATCAGTGCGACTTCAGCCAGTCATTCTCAACAAAGAAGAATAATTCATTAAATCCATTTAATTCAATAACATATAAACAAAAACAAAAACCTCCAAGTACAACCATTGTATCCCGGAGGTTATAATCTTTTTAATCACGGATTCAGCCAAATTCTTTTAGGCGTAACTTTCAATACTCGGACAAGTACAAATCAAGTTTCTGTCGCCGTAGGCATCATCCACTCTCGCAACCGGAGTGAAGAATTTTCGCTCTCTCACCCACTCCAACGGATAGGCTGCTTTCTCTCTTGAATAGGGAAATTCCCATTCATCAGCAGTCACCAATTGAATCGGATGCGGTGCATTTTTAAGTACATTGTTTTCCAAAGCGTATTTTCCTTCAGCCAACTCATCAATTTCTTTTCTGATTTGAATCAAAGTTTCAACAAAACGGTCAAGTTCCTCTTTGTTCTCTGATTCTGTGGGTTCAATCATTAGCGTTCCGGCCACAGGAAAAGATACTGTTGGTGCATGAAAACCATAGTCCATCAATCGTTTGGCGATGTCCACCACTTCGATTCCTAATTTTTTAAAAGGTCTGAAGTCCAAAATGAATTCGTGGGCAACCACTTGGTTGTGATTGGTATAAAGCACATCATAATATTTCTCCAAACGAGATTTCATGTAATTTGCATTCAGAATCGCATATTTGGCTGCATTCTCCAGCCCTTTGCTGCCCAACATTCTGATGTATGCATAGGAAATCGTTAGTATCAAAGCCGAACCATAGGGCGCAGCTGCAAAGAAATTGTTTGATTTCTCACCGCCTGTCTCCACCAGTGGATGACTACCCAAATAAGGCGCCAGATGTGATGCTACACAAATCGGTCCAACGCCGGGGCCACCTCCACCATGAGGGATCGCAAAGGTCTTGTGTAGGTTCAGATGACATACATCCGCTCCGATAGAACCGGGAGAGGTCAAACCGGTCTGTGCGTTCATGTTGGCACCGTCCATATAAACCTGTCCACCTGCTTCATGCACAAGCGAAATCACTTCTTTGATATTTGAATCAAAAGCACCATAGGTGGACGGATAAGTAATCATCAAGGCCGAAAGGTTTTCTTTGTGCAATTCGATTTTTGTTTTCAAATCTTCCACATCGGTTTCGCCGTTCGGGAGATTTTTTACTACTACCACTTTCATGCCCGCCATAGCGGCAGAAGCAGGATTGGTGCCATGTGCAGATTCAGGAATGATGACTATGTTTCTGTGTTCTTCACCTTGGTCTTTTTGATAAGAACGAATCACTGTCAATCCGGCATATTCTCCTTGTGCACCAGAATTTTGTTGAACTGAAGTAGCTGCAAAACCGGTGATTTCTGAAAGCAAATCTTCAAGGTTCTTAATCAGTTCTTGGTATCCTTCTGCATATTTTTTTGGAACAAACGGATGAATCGAATTGAATCCGACCCAGCTCAATGGAAACATTTCTGTGGCCGCATTCAATTTCATGGTGCAAGAGCCTAAAGAAATCATTGAATGATTCAACGCCAAATCTTTCTTTTCCAATCGTTTGATGTATCTCATCAATTCGGTTTCAGTATGGTATTTTTTAAATACTTCGTGTCCAAGAAAGTCAGAAGTTCTCCGCAAATCTTCGGGGATTCTGAGCTGCTCTGAAGTACTTTCTGTGGCTTCTTTCTTTTTGATAAAACCAAAAATCTCAATCAATTTGTTTAGTTCTTTGTCCGAAACGACTTCGTCCATTGAAATACTGATTTTACCGTCTTCAAAATAATTCAGCAAAATATCACTCTCTTCAAAAACGCTGCTGTCGATTCCGTTGGATTCAATCTGAACCGTATCAAAGAAGTCGTGGTGAACTACCGTATAACCCATTTCGACCAAAGCATCATACAATTTCACTGCTTTGCGGTGGATTTCTCCGGCTATGTTCTGCAGACCTTCTTTTCCGTGATAAACAGCATACATCCCCGCCATTACGGCCAACAACACCTGAGCAGTACATATATTTGAAGTAGCTCTTTCTCTCTTGATGTGTTGCTCACGGGTTTGCAAAGCCATTCTCAAAGCAAAATTGCCGTATTTGTCTTGAGAAACACCTATGATTCTTCCAGGAATCTGTCGTTTGTATTCCTCAGTACAAGACATGAATGCAGCATGTGGCCCACCATAACCCATGGGAACACCGAATCGTTGAGAACTTCCCACAGCAACATCGGCACCCATATCACCGGGTGATTTCAAAAGCACCAGTGCCATTAGATCTGCTGCTACTGCAGTCTGTATGTCCTTCTGCTTCAATCTGCTTATCAAACCACTGTAATCAACCACTTTCCCTGATTTGCTTGGGTATTGAAACAATGCACCGTAAAAATCTTCAGTAAAATCAAATTCGAATGGATTGCCCGTTACGATTTTGATTCCTAATCCTTCTGCTTTGGTCTGGCAAACTGCAAGGCTTTGCGGCAAAATATCATCAGCGATAAAAAATTTCACCGCATCTTTTTTGGATTTGGGTACAGAATTAAACATCATGTGCATGGCTTCGGCGCATGCTGTGGCCTCGTCAAGCAAGGAGGCATTGGCCATTGGTAATCCGGTCAGGTCAGAAATTACGGTCTGAAAATTCAGCAAGGCCTCAAGTCGCCCCTGTGAAATCTCAGCCTGATATGGAGTGTACGCAGTGTACCAACCCGGATTTTCGAGTATATTTCTTTGAATTGGAGAAGGCAAAATCGTGCGGTAATATCCATAACCGATGAAGCTTCTCATCTTTTTGTTTTGATGCGACAATTCTCTCAAATGTTCCAGAATTTCATGTTCAGACATTGCTTCCGGTAGCTGAAGCGGCTGCTTCAATCGGATTTCTGCGGGCATTGTTTTGTCTATCAGCGTGTCGATTGACTGTTCGCCCATTGCCGACAGCATCTCGTCAGCACCTTCAGACAATGTTCCGATGTGACGAATTGAAAAATCTTTTGTGTTCATATCTAAAACCGTGAATTATAAGTTTCCAAATTTACAATTAAATCACTTAGTAAAAACTAATCTTTATCAACAAACAAGCGACTGTCAAAATGTATCATTTTGAATGAGAATCAAATTTTTAAATATCATATATTTTTGATAATAAACGAGTTAAGATTCACTAAACAAGTCTTATCGCGTTTGTTATGAATTTGGCTTTAGCGCTTATTTATTTTCACGCTCAATCTGTTAACTTTGTCATGATGAAAGCATTCATAAAAAATTATTTAATCGAAACCCATCTGTGGGTAGCTTTCTGTTTTGCCTGTCTGCTCGCATTTTTTCAGCTGGGTTTTTATACATTGAATTTTTATGTCATTGGCATAGTGTTTTTTGGAACTATCGCAATATATAATTTCACCAAAACGGTTGATTTACATGAATTTTTCAGCATCAGACCCAAAACTTCTGTGTTACTGACTTTCATTGGTCTTGCATGTACCTTGGCATTGGTGATTCTGCGCGGTTTTGAGCTAAAAACATTTTTGTATCTCGGTGTGTTGGGTTTTGTAAGTATTTGTTATTCGCTTCCATTTTCTGGGCTTGGACTGCGGACGATTCCCTTTTTGAAGTTGTTTTTGATAGCTTTTGTTTGGGCAGGCAGTTCGGTGGGTTTGTTACTGGTTGTACATCATGAACTGCTCGAGCACAGGATGATATTTATAGCGGTTTTCTTGTATGTGGCCGGCATCACAATTCCATTTGATATTCGTGATCAAAATACGGACAAACAGGAATTGAAAACGATCCCCATGGTGATTGGATTTAAGAACTCAAAAAGACTTGCAGTTGCGTTTCTTTTGCTCAGTGTGTTGTTTTTTTATCTGGAAGTAAATGGCCTGAATCTACTGGTGTGGTGTTGGATATTGGCCGTTTTATTTTCACTTGGAGGCATTATCAACACCCGTGTAACCAACTCTAATTTTTATTTTTCGTTTTGGATGGAAAGCTGTTCGGCCGTGCCGCTTTTCGCTTACTTGGTTTTGAATTTATAAAATATAAAAAAATACACCGATGAAGTGAGAAATACTCCCAGCCATAACAAAGAGATGCCAAATCAGGTGATTGAATTTAATCTTGTTGTTTGCGTAAAAATAAATCCCGACGGTGTACGCCAATCCACCCAATGCCAAATAAATCAACGCAGCAACTGAAAGTTGTTCAATCAAAGGTTTTATGGCAACAATGGCCATCCATCCCATGGCAGCGTACAAAATCAAAGAAAGTTTTTTGTTTTTGCGCAAAGGTGACAATTTGAATACAAAGCCCAAAACCACCATTCCCCATACAATTCCAAACATTGTCCAACCCATCACGCCTTTTAGTCCGACAAGCATGACCGGTGTGTAAGTTCCGGCTATTAAGAGATAGATGCACAAATGGTCGAAGAGTCTGAGTTTCAGCTTCTTCCTGGGATTTTTGGCCGCATGATAAAAAGTGGATGCGGTATATAGGAAAATCAACCCCAATCCAAAGGCAATTGAACTGAGAATTGCAGTCAGAGAACCACCGACTGAGGAATAATAAATCATAAGAACCAGTGCCGGTATGGATAATAAAGCACCAATTCCATGGGTAATGGTATTCCAGAATTCTTCATTCCTGAGAGATATGTTTTTAAATGTCATCAAAATTCACTTTTATTTTATTGCTTTTTGGATGAGAACAACAAGCTACAATGATTCCCTCTTGTATGTCGGCATCTGTCAGTACAAAATTCTCTCCCAGCTTCACTTCGCCTTCTTCCAGTCTGCACATGCAACTGCTACAGATTCCGCCTTTGCAGGAATACGGAGCGTCAATC
>JAQVKJ010000099.1 GCA_028694715.1 Weeksellaceae bacterium
ATTTCTCCCATTCCAAATGCGGTTGCACTGAATTTGATGTTATTGGCGTCCATCACTTCCATTTTCAAATGCTCACCCGATTTTCCGATTTTTCTCACATTCCCACCAATCAGCTGGGTAGTCAGGAAGACCGGAGTCATGTTGTCTGGTCCAAAAGGAAACATTTGGTCATGGATTCTCAGAAAGGAGGTTGTGATTTCATCAAAACCAATGGGTGTATCAATTTCGACTGTGGGAATCCGTTGCGCCGGTCTAATTTTTTCTTTGACCAAGGCTTCAAACCTTTCTTTGAACAATTCGTAGTTTTCTGCCGGCATACTCAAGCCTGCGGCAAATTTATGGCCACCGTATCGGCTGAGCAAATCGGAGCAGGCTTCAATGACTTCATAGATGTCAAAACCCTTCACCGAACGCGCTGAGCCTGAGATTTCGCCTTCATTTCCTTCGGTCAACACCAAGGTCGGTCTGTAATATGTATCTATCAACCTTGAGGCTACAATTCCCAAGACACCTTTGTGCCAGTTGGGCGAATAAACCACCGTCGAGAATCTATCTATCTCATTGTTTTCTTTGATCAGCCTGATGGCTTCCGATGTCACATGACCGTCCTTGACTTTTCTTTCAGCATTCAGTTTGGTAATTTGGTCTGCAATCTCCTTGACAGTGTCTTGTTCTTTTGAAATTAGCAACTCCACGGATTGAGAAGCGTGTCTGAGTCTTCCAGTCGCATTGATTTTAGGTGCCAGATTAAAGACTATGTCTGAAATGTCCACATTTTCGGTTGATCCCAACAATACTTTGAGCCCCGGTCTGGAATGTTTGCGAAGTTGATTCAGTCCGAAATGAGAGAAAATCCTGTTTTCGTCCGTAATTGACACAATGTCTGCTGCAATACTGACTACGAGCAAATCGAGGTAAGAAAATAATTTTTCATCCTCTATACCCAGCTTGGGCGCAAGTGCCTGAATCAGTTTGAACCCAACTCCACAGCCGCTCAAGTCCTTAAAGGGATAGTTGCAATCGGGTTGTTTGGGGTCCAGAATCGCATAGGCGGCGGGTAATGAATCTCCTGGCAAATGATGGTCACAAATGATAAAATCAATTCCTTTTTCATTGGCGTAATCGATTTTGTCAATCGCTTTTATACCGCAGTCGAGTGCAATGACCAGCGAAAAAGAATTATCAGCCGCATAATCAATTCCGTCAATTGAGATTCCATATCCTTCGTTGTAACGATCGGGGATATAGTAGGAAATATTGGGATAAACCGATATTAGAAAATCGTACATCAAGGCCACTGAAGTGGTTCCGTCCACATCATAATCTCCATAAATCAGAATTTTTTCTTTTCTTTCGATTGCGTTGATGATTCGTTGAACCGCCTTTTCCATGCCCTTCATCATATAGGGGTCATACAACCTTTCAAGGGAGGGTCTAAAGTATTCTTTGGCGGATTCAAAAGAGTCAATACCTCTCTGGGCAAGTATCACTGCCAATGGTCTCGGCAGATTTACTTCTTCCATCAAAAGGCGGATGGTTTTTGGCAGGGGTGTGGGTTTGATTACCCATTGGTACTCCATATCTCCAACTGGTAATTAATTCCCTAATATACGACTTAATTTTTATTGGTTTCTTTGAGGTATTTTTCGAGTGCCATGGTCATGGAAGGTGTCTCGGGTGTCGGTGCCTCAATGTCAATCCTCAGCCCCATTTCTTCGGCTGCTTTTACGGTTGTTTTGCCAAAGACGGCAATTCGGGTATTGTCTTGTTTAAATTTCGGAAAATTCTCAAACAGTGATTTAATGCCTGAGGGGGTAAAGAAAACGAGAATGTCATATTTCACCTCTTCCAAATCAGACAAATCACTGGATACTGTTCGACAGAGAATACCTCTTTCCCACTTCACTCCCATTTCGTCCAGAAATTTCGGCACCGCAGGATTCAACACATCTGAGGAAGGCAGTAAGAACTTTTCGTCTTTGTGTTTTCTAAAATAGGGTGTCAGGTCTTCTATCCCTTTTTCGCCCACATAAGTTTTCCTTTTTCTGTAAACAATGTATTTATGCAGATAATTGGCAATGGCTTCGGATTGACAAAAGTACTTCATGTCGTCCGGAACCTGAAATCGCATTTCTTCAGCAAGTCTGAAGTAGTGGTCGATTACATTTCTGCTTGTAAAAATGACGGCTGTGTAATTTGAGAAATCAATTTTCTGTTGTCTCACATCTTTCGCATCCACACCTTCGACATGAATAAAAGACCTGAAATCAATTTTGATTTTGTTCTTTTTACTCAAATCAAAATAAGGCGAAGAATCACTTACGGGCTGTGGCTGAGAAACAAGAATAGATTTTACTTTCATTTTAACTTTTTAATTATCAGGCGCTTACAAGTTTGAGAAACACCAGCAAAGGCAGAATTTCCAGTGTGCAAATATACAAAATATTATAATACAAAAACTTGGATTTCTCAGAGGGCCTGTTTTTAAAAACCAGGACAAAGCTCATCAATCTGATTGTCAAAAGAATTGCACCCAAAACAATCAGTAAAAAGAGTTTGTTGATTTCAGTAAAATAATACAAAAAAGTCGCCAACCACAGTGCAACCACTGAAAATACGCGGTAATAATTGAATACCTTCTGCGAAAAATCATTGTCATTTCCTAATCCAAAAGCATATAAACTCGTTCTTGCCAGAATCTTTCTCAGCCAAAAGAAAAGTAGAATCAAGACTGCAACGGCTGCTGATTTTATGGCGGGAGTATTGAATATAAAACTATAATCATCGGTCAAAAAATTAACGATAATGCTGGCCAAGAGAAAAGCATATACAATCTGAAAAATCACTCCAAACAATACTTGATTGTCATTCACCTGCTGAAACCGTTCGATGCTCTTCAGCGAATCAAAGTTATAAGAAAATAGCAGCCGGCTCACCACTATCAGCAACAAAGTCAGCACCAATACATAAATCACCCAATCCAGCCCAGGTTCCAAATGATTGACAAAAATAACGGACAACAGACTTTTCATAATTCTTGCAAAAATACAAAAGCAGTCGATAGATATGAATTATATTAGCGGCATATTTCAGCGTATGTCCGAAAATCTTGTCATCATCCCAACTTACAATGAAAAAGAAAACATAGAAAACATCATCAGAAAGGTGTTTTCTCTGCAACTCTCTTTTGATATACTGGTGGTGGATGACAGTTCGCCGGACGGAACGGCTGTCATTGTCAAAAAAATGATGAAAGAATTTGACAGACTCCATCTTGAAGTCAGACAAAAAAAAGACGGACTCGGCAAGGCTTATGTGCACGGTTTCAAATGGGCACTCAAAAGGAAATACAAATACATTTATGAAATGGACGCCGATTTGTCACACAATCCCAATGATTTGCCCCGTTTGAATGAGGCATTGAGAACCGATGCCGACATGGTCATAGGCTCGCGATATTCGCATGGAGTAAATGTGGTCAATTGGCCAATGTCAAGGGTCTTGCTCTCCTACACAGCTTCAAAATACGCTCGGTTTGTCACCGGCCTTCCGGTCAGAGATGCAACAGCAGGCTTTGTAGGTTACCGACGAGAGGTACTTGAATCTCTGGATTTAGAAAAAATCAGATTCAAGGGTTACGGATTTCAGATAGAAATGAAATACCGCAGCTGGAGAAAAAAGTTCAGGCTTAAAGAAATTCCCATTATCTTTACCAACAGAGTGGCAGGAAAATCAAAAATCAACACTGCCATCATGGGAGAAGCAGTATTTGGTATTATCAGACTGAGGATTCTGAGTATATTTGGAAAGCTATGAAAAAACACATTTGGATTATAGGCTTGTTGATGATTATTGGTTGTGCAAAAAAAGCTGAAACACCCAAAAATATGATTGGCCAAAAGCAGATGACAGAAATTCTGACCGAAATGTACCTTTATCAGCAAAATTACTATGTAAAAGATTATGCTGACAAAGGGATCGATCTCAGTGAAGTGGATGCGCAGATTCTTGTCAACCACGGTGTCAGCGCAGAAGATTTTAAGGAGAGCCACCATTATTATGTGGTTCATCCTGAGAAATTCAGTCAGATATTGGACGAAGTCAAGAAAACCTTAGAAGACAAACTCTCAGATGAAGAAAAACAAAAGCGTGAAGCAACTAAAACAAAAAGCGCAATGAATTGAACAAACCAACTACAGACCTAAATCAGGATTTGTCATTTTAATTAAAGTCTGATAGAATTGCAATTTCGTTCAGATTATTTTTAATTTTGCACACCTATTATATATTGAGGAACAAGCAACACAAAACTTTATTAAAACCACATGCAACAAAAAGCATTATTATTTTCAACACGAGGCAGCATTGATTTGGCCAAAAAAATTGCTGATTATTACGGGGAAGCACTTGGAGAATCAGAAGTGCTTCAGTTCAGCGACGGAGAATTCCAACCTGCATTCAAACAATCTGTTAGAGGAACCCGGGTTTTTCTGATTGGTTCTACACATCAGCCCAACGACAATCTGATGGAATTGTTGATGATGTGCGATGCCGCCAAAAGAGCTTCCGCCAATAAAATTACAGCAGTGATTCCATATTTCGGTTATGCCCGTCAAGACAGAAAAGATGCCCCCAGGGTGCCCATAGGGGCAAAATTGGTTGCAAAAATGATTGCAGCTGCTGGTGCTACAAGGGTTATGACCATGGATTTACACGCTGACCAAATCCAAGGATTCTTTGAAATTCCGGTCGATCATCTGTATGCATCAACCATCTTCATTGAATACATTCAGGAACTGGGACTTGACAATATTACCATCGCTTCACCAGACATGGACGGAGCCAAAAGGGCCAACAACTACGCCCGTTTTCTAAACACAGATATCGCCATTTGTTACAAAGAAAGAAGAAAAGCCAATCAAGTCCTCAATATGACACTTATTGGCGAAGTTAAAAACAGGAATGTCATTTTGCTCGATGATATGATTGACACCGCAGGCACACTTACCAAAGCCGCAGAACTCATACTGAGCAAAGGAGCCAAAAGTGTCCGCGCCATAGCAAGTCACGCAATCTTTTCAAGCAATGCTTACGAACGGATTGAAAATTCACCATTGACAGAAGTTGCTGTGACCGATAGCATTCCTTTGAAAAATAATTCCTTATCAAAAATAAAAGTATTATCTTGCGCCCCTCTTTTTGCAGATGTTATGCAAAAGGTACACAACAGTAAATCAATAAGTTCGAAATTTATCATTTAATTCTAAATAAATATTTTTTATGAAATCAATCACAATTCAAGGTGTTAAAAGAGAAAGCGTGGGCAAGAAATCAAGCCGTGCCTTACGCAATGCTGACCAAGTACCTTGTGTTGTTTATGGCGGTAATGAACCACTGCATTTTTCAACGGATGAAAAAAGCTTCAAACCATTGGTTTATACCCCAGACGCACACACTGTAAACTTAGAGTTGGCGGACGGAACCAAAATTGCAGCCATTCTGCAAGATGTCCAATTCCACCCGGTCACAGACAGAATCATCCACGCCGACTTCTATCAGTTGCATGATGACAAACCTGTTTCCATTGAAGTTCCGGTCAGATTGACAGGAAGAGCAAGAGGTGTAATTGCAGGAGGTGTGCTCAGACAGACCATGCGTAAGTTAAGAATCAAAGCCATTCCGGCAAATCTACCAGATGAAATCGTTATCGACATTTCACCCATGAGAATCGGACACAAAAAATATGTAGAATCTCTCAGGACAGACGATTACACCATTCTTCACCCTGACAATTCAGTTGTCGTAGCTGTCAGAACTTCAAGAGTAGCAATCAGCGAGGAAGAAGAAGAGGAAGAGGAACAAGCAGCGGAGGGTGATGGAACACCGGCGGCTGAGAATTCCGCAGAAGGGAATGCTGAAGCTTAAATTAAAATTAATTACTTATATTTAAATGC
>JAQVKJ010000100.1 GCA_028694715.1 Weeksellaceae bacterium
GGAGTGGACAAAAAGGTTATCGCGCTGGCTTGTGTCGCCATCACTGACAGCCCGACTGCAAACCAATTGGCGTCTTCTCCTTTCAAAAAATCCTTGATACTTCGTTGGTGACGGGTTTTCCATGTGCCGTAAACCACAATAAAGAGAAGTGAACCAACAAGAATCAGCCAGTCAATCGCTTGCATCAGTTAAAAATTAGGGTGATGATAAGAAACAGCAGTATATAGGCCGCATTGGCAATCAGTACCCAAGTGTATGCCGGCAACCAGTTTTTTCGTAACAACTTCCAGAAATTATCGTCCTGCTGAATTTCTTCTTTGGTATTCATAATAATGCCAAAAGTAAAACAAAAATAGGTACAAACCAGAAGCCGTAGGGTTTTGATGAATCAAAAAATTGTTAAATCACCAAATTAAGCCCCAAAGAATGTATTTACAATCTCTGCTTTTTTGATTTTACCCATCGCATTTCTGGGAAGTGTGTCCACAAAAATATACCTTCTGGGATGTTTGTAATGCGCCAGACAGTCCTTTAATCTTTTTCGGATTTCAGACTCTGAAATATCTCCCACAACCACCGCAGCAATAATTTCTCCCCATTGGTCATCGGGCAGTCCCACCACGGCACATTCACTGATTCCGGGAAACGCAAGCATTGCATTTTCTATTTCGAGTGCAGAAATCTTGTAAGCACCCGACTTGATGATGTCGCTCGATTTCCTACCGAGGATTTTGAAATATCCGTCCGCACTGAATTCAACCACATCACCTGTTTTGAACCATTCATCCTCAAAGGACATACGGGTTTCTTCGGTTTTGTTCCAATATCTTTTGAAAATCGTTTCTCCTTTTACGAACAACTCTCCGGCGGTATTGGGTTCATTGATTTGATTTCCAAGTTCATCCATGACTTTCACAGAAACAAAAGGCAAGGCTTGTCCGACTGTTCCAGGCCTCCTCTCACCTTCCAGTGGATTTGACAATGCCATCCCGATTTCAGTCATCCCATATCTTTCCAACAAAATATGTCCGCTGATTTCATTCCATTTTTCAAGCACCGATACAGGCAATGCAGCCGAACCACTGACCATCAGCCTCATTTTTTTCATGCCTTGTTGCCAGTTATCCTTTTCATTCTGACCGAGGGTTTCAAAGTGTTCAATAAGTTTGTGATAAATGGTTGGAACGGCCATAAAAAGTGTCAATTCCCCACTGCTCATTTTAAATCTTACAATATCCGGTTCAAATTTCCTGTGCATTTCCAATACTGCTCCATTGTACAAAGCACAGCAGCTTATGTTGACCATTCCGTGTATGTGGTGCATCGGCAAAACATTCAGAATCCTGTCATCCGAAGACCAATTCCAGGCTTTCGTCAAGGAGCGAATCTGAGCATCCAATTGTTGGTGACCAATGACAACCCCTTTTGGCCGACCGGTGGTTCCGCTGGTATAAATCATCAGTGCATCATTATGGATATTGATTTCATCCAGTTTCAAATCCATAATCGGACGGACACTTTCGAGTTC
This sequence comes from Weeksellaceae bacterium, assembly GCA_028694715.1. Classification (GTDB taxonomy): domain Bacteria; phylum Bacteroidota; class Bacteroidia; order Flavobacteriales; family Weeksellaceae; genus Moheibacter. The sequence continues at coordinate 1,529 of JAQVKJ010000100.1, forward strand.
ATTGATTGAAATTTTACGGATGTTGTGTTGCTCAAAATCAACGAGGTGTTCCACTGCCTGTTCATCATAAATTAACAAATCGGCTCCTGTGTCTTCAATCAGATAATCGATTTCCTGTTTTGGATGGGCAATATGTACCGGCACAGCAATTCGCCCACAAAGCCAGATCCCCCATTGGACTTTCAAATAATCAAAACCCGAAGGAATCATATAGAGCACAGGTGAATCGTTTTCAGAAAGACTCTTGATGGCCTTTGCCGTATTGACAGCAGAACGATACAAATCCGAATAGGAATAACTTCCTCCTTGGTCTATTACAGCTGTTTTGTCAGTATATTTAAGGCTGTTTTGGATGATGGGTATCATTTTGATTGAATTTGGTGTTTGATTCTATTTCCCCAATGATAAAATATTAGCCAACAATCTATACGCGCCGGGAACACCTTCCGGCAATTCGCGAAAGAAACTCAATCCGGTATAAACATAATAACCTTTGCCGTACTTTGCCACGAGCAAACTGCCGTTCATCGGCGATTCATTTTTGTCGTTCATGGAAAGTATTGCTGTGAATTCCTCGCTCCATTTGTCCGGAAAATACAAACCCCGTTCCTGTACCCAGCCTTCGAAATCTTTTTCAGTAATTTTATTTGGGAAATTCAAAACCGGATGGTTTTTGTCCAAAAATCTCACCTCCGAATTTTCATCGGTTACCCGGTCGCGCGAAAGCTGTATGTCATAAGGCGCAACTTCCTGCGTCAAAACATCTCTTGAAGTATTGTATTGCACCAGTATGTTTCCACCGTTTTTCACATAATCAAATAGGATTTTGTTTTTGAACATCAGTTCGTCAATCACATTGAAAGCACGGATTCCCAACACGACCGCATCAAATCTTTGCAGATTTTCAGCTGTGATATTTTGCGGAGAAATGATTTCGACTTCGTAGCCGATTTGCTTTAAATTTTCAGGAACTGAATCTCCCGCTCCAACGATATATCCAATTTTTTCGCCTTTTTTCTGTAGGTCGATTTTCACCAATTTGGCCGAACCGGGCAACAAAATTTTTTGTTCGGGAATGTGCTCATAATTGATTTCAATTAGCTGATTTTCAAATGCTTCAACTCCAACCTTCAATTGCGGAATCAAATCTCCTTCGGATTGATTTTTTGGCGGAATGACTTCAAACCAAAATGTTTTTTCTTCGCCTTTCGCGTTCAAAATTACTTCCTGATTTTCAGGCGAAATATTCCAACCATCCGGTGCTTTTAGGCTTAAATTTCCTTTTAAATTTTCGGTAAAAGATTTGACTTTTACCGGAATTCTTTGTGCTTTTTCATCACCAAAAATCAATACTTTTTCTTCGACATGAACAGAAGCTTTTGGGACTACCGCAAAAGGTTTGTAAGTTTCTCCTTGTGCCGGGTCATTGTATTTGTAAACCACCGGTTTTTCGAAATAAAAATCCTGTCCCAAAATATTTACATAGAACAAAACGCTATACGGTGGCGGAGATTCAGGCAGTCCGATTAAATTTTCGTCGCTGACTTTGTACATACCCAAACTTCCTTTTTCTTCCAACCAATAGGGCGAAGTCGGCTTTAAAAAAGCAGAGCCGACAAGGGTTTTGTGGGTGTAGAATGCTTCATTGGGTTTTAAAATTTTGTCTTCCTTAACCAGTTGTATTTCATTGAGTTTAATAGGAATATTGCTTCTGTTTATGGCTTCAATTTTCACATCGACTTTTCTGCCAACTGTCGTATAAGGCGCTATTGCAACCGCTTCCAAAAACAATCCGGAACAATGGTAAATTATGTTTTTTATTTCTTCTAATTTAATTTGTCGCCAATGCTCATCTTCTAATTTTAAAATCAATCGATAGGCTTTGATGAGTTCGGGAACGGATTTGGACGGATTTGTAAAATCAAATTCCCGTTCAACCTTCGAGAGAATTTCCCCGATTGCTTTCCCGCCTTTCACACGGTTCCAACTGGTGTCAATTCCTTCAAACACATCTTTTTCGGGCATTCCGCCTCTGATGGGTTCCAAATATTCGATGGCACTTCCCCGAACGGCCGTGGCTCCAAATCCTTGTGAGCTGTGTTGACTTCGGCTTTTGGCCGCAATTTCGGAATTGCTCAATCCCAAAGTCGGATAATAAGACCCGATATCCATCACGAAAAGATTGGTTTTATCGGCTTTTTCAAACTTCTCTCGGCTTCCGTAAAAAAACCAAGATTGATTCCAAAACAAGCGTTTCGGTTGCCAAATGGAAAGCCTTTTTAATTGTTCTGGAAAAGCTGATGAATTTGCTGCCAAATCAAAGGCTTCCACGCTCAACATCGCCGATGCAGTATGGTGTCCGTGCGTGGTTCCGGGCGAACGGTGGTCGAAACGGTTGATGATGACATCGGGTTGAAATTTTCTGATGACATACACCAAATCGCTTAAAACTTCATTTTTGTTCCAGATTTCGAGAGTTTCATTGGGATGTTTGGAATAGCCAAAATCATTGGCTCGAGAAAAATATTGAATTCCACCATCGATTCTTCTTGCTTGCAAGAGTTCCTGTGTGCGGATTACGCCCAAAAGTTCACGCAATTCGGGTCCGATTAGATTTTGTCCGCCGTCGCCACGGGTCAGAGACATATATGCGATTCGGGCGTGTACGCCTTTCGAAAAATAGGAAATCAAATGGGTGTTCTCGTCGTCAGGGTGGGCTGCCACATACAATACCGAGCCCAGGAAATTGAGTTTTTGGATGGATTCGTAGATTTCTGTCGCATTCATCCGAAGTTTGTACTGACCAAAACCATTGCAGACGAATCCCATCAAAAAGATGGCGACAAGAAGCTTTCTCATATTGTTTTACTTTTTAGCTGATAAATTTAGAAAAAAAATGACAGCTCAAAGGCTCAGCCTTTCTCTCAACTTCCGAAAATATCCAAAAGCTTTGATGAGTCTTGAACCGTACCAACTAAAAAATTCACCGTCCACAAAAACAAATTCTCCTGATTTTGCAAAGTCTTGCAGTTCCTTTTTGTGTTTTTCGGCAAATGGAAAAGGTTCTGATGACAAAAGATAGAAATCAGCATTTATCAATTTCGTCGGATGGATTTCTGGATACCTTTCCAAATTTGAATACGCATTTTCAAACTTATTGAATTCCAAAAGGTGATTCACAAAAGTGTTTCCACCCACAACCATCCATGGTTTTCTCCAGATGAAATAGACGACTTTCAGCAAAGGTTTGTCACTCACAAACTTTTGAAAATCTGCAGCTTGCTTCTGAATTTCAATATTGATTTCATTGCTTTGTACTTCTCTGTTGAAAAGTATTCCGTAGTGTTCTATCAGCTCATAATTGTCCTGCAAGGATTCTACATCGGAGACATGCACTGTGAATTCTTTTGACAATTCTTCCACCATTTCTTTGGTGTTTTCTTCCTTGTTACACAAGATGATGTCCGGGCGAAGCTCCTTGATTTTATCAAAATTCACTTCTTTGGTTCCGCCGACGACAAGCTTTTGTTTTCTAAGTTGAGGTGGATGTACACAAAATTTGGTAAGTCCGAGTATTTGTTTTTCCAATCCAAGGTCAACGAGCAGCTCTGTCTGACTTGGCACCAATGAGATGATTCTTGAAAATGGCTTTTCGAAGTTGATGATTCTTCCAAGCTGGTCAGTCAGTTTCATTGTATTATATTTTCTAAAGACAGCAGTTGAAGTTGATTTTCAGGATTCTCTAATTTCAGAAATGGTCAATTGATGGAAAGCATCTTCCAAGTTTTTGTACTGTCCTTTGAATTGCTCAATCGGGCTGTCTGAAATGATTTCCCCTTTGTTTAGTAGAATTACTCTGGAACACAGTGCTTCCACTTCCTGCATGATGTGTGTGGATAGAATGACGGTTTTGCTTTTACCGATTTCACGAATCAAATCTCTGATTTCCAGAATCTGATTGGGGTCGAGTCCGTTGGTGGGTTCATCGAGTATCAGTATATCTGGGTTCGAAAGTATGGCCTGTGCCAGTCCTACTCTTTGTTTGTAACCTTTGGAAAGCTGACCAATTTTTTTGTGACTTTCTTCTATCAATCCGACCATCTGAATCACTTCATTGATTCGTTGTTTTTTTTCATTTCTGATGTCGGCAACAAATCCGAGGTATTCCCGAACATACATATCATAATAAAGCGGATTATTTTCGGCCAGAAAACCAATTCTCTTTTTGGTTTCAAGTGGTTTCTCCAGCACCGAAAAACCTTCGACTACAATTTGTCCGGCATCAGGAATAATGGCAGCAGTGACGCATTTCATCAGGGTTGATTTGCCTGCGCCATTGGGACCTAATAAGCCGACCACTTCTCCGTTTTGAACTGAAAACGAAACATTA
>JAQVKJ010000101.1 GCA_028694715.1 Weeksellaceae bacterium
TCCATTTGTCGGAAACTTAATTATGGATGCTTATACCACCATGATTTTTGCAGAAGTTTATTACAAACGCGACGGATGGTTGGGGATGGCAGCGGTTTCAAATGGTCGTTTGAATCAGCATGCGAGCAGCGGAACCAGCCCTTCGATTTATGCCAAAGTGGGTTATGACAAACAGTTGGACGAGGATTTGAGAGTGCGGTTGACAGGTTCTGTTTACAACAATGCCAATTCCATGCGAACTGATTTCTATGACGGAGACAGAGCCGGTTCCAGATACTATTATGTAATGGAGAATCTACAGGCTTCTTCTTCAGGAAACTTCCGTTCAGGAATGATCAATCCCGGTTTCAGCCAAAAACTGACCGCATTCATGATCAACCCATTCATAAAATACAAAGGACTTGAATTCTTTGGCGTTTATGAAAATGCAAGAGGTAAAAATGCAGTGGAGGAAGACAGAAGAACTTTCAATCAGTATTCAGCAGAATTACTTTATCGATTTGGGGGCAACGAAAACTTTTATTTCGGTGGCAGATACAACCAAGTCAAAGGAGAAATGGCCAACAAAGACGACATTGAAGTAAGCCGTTTCAACATTGGTGGTGGTTGGTTCATGACCAACAACATCATGCTTAAACTAGAATATGTCAATCAGAAATACAAAGGCTACAATCCAGACAGCATCTTACATGATGGTAAATTCAGCGGATTTGTAGCAGAGGCAGTGATTGCATTTTAACAGTTTTTAATGGTTTTTTATGCGTGTCTTTGGTTTCGTATTTGTGCTCATGCTCATATCTGGTAGTTTCAGACCGTTTGCTGAAGATTACATACTGTTAGGCCCAAAAACATTTTCTGTCAAAGGCTCAACATCTATCGGAAAATATGATTGCGACTATAAATTAGATACCAAAGACACGCTCTATTTGAATCAAAAAATTGGAATCAATTACAAAATTCCGGTCAAGAAATTTGGATGCGGGAATTTTCTGCTGACCGGTGATTTCAGAAAAACACTCAAGGAAAAACAATATCCTTGGGTGTTTATTACTGTTTCAGATGTTCGTAAAGAAGGGCAGCTATACAGATACAACTTACGGCTTGATTTGGCCGGAAAAGTGAAGCACATGAAAAATCTGAAACTCAGAAGTGAAAAAGGAGGACTGAAAGGTGAAATTGAATTGAAATTCAGTGATTTTGACCTCGAAGCACCCAACAAATTAGGTGGTGCCATCAAAGTCAAAGAAGAAATAAGTCTGTTGATTGATTTGAAAACTTTGTAGCATGCAACAGAAAAAAATTTACAGAAATATAAAAAAATCTTTTCTAAGTCCTTTTTTGGTGATACTGGCTGTAATACTGCTTCCATCAACAGGAAAAGCCCTGTGGTTTTTACCGTTGATTTTTGCATTTGCAGTCAGTATTGTCAATCGAGAAAAAATTATTGTGAAATCCAAACCCTTTGGAATCATCATTTCAATTCTTCAAAGTTACGGGGTTTTCATCGGTATGAGCATCGTGGTTTATTTATTAGACTCGTTCATGCCCGAAGTGTATGTAGCAGAAAACCAATTCGACATCAAAGGCATTGCCTTGGTTACTTTTGGCGGTTATCTGGCTGCACTGCTGCTATTTTATTTTTATACTTTTTCCTTTCGTGTGAAAAACAAAAGAATCGCATATTTTGTAATTAGCGTCTGCTATGTACTCATTGTCATTGTTATGCAGATTTTTTCTAAAAATGAATTTCTACAGTTCGGTGTAGAAAAATTCACCTCATTCCTGATTTCATGGTTAATTTTCATGAGTCTCGCTTATAGCCTTTCCATGAATTTTCATGCTTTTGAAGCTTATTTCAGCAAGAAAAAATAATTCAATTACAAATCAGATTTCAGCCTAAAAATTTAGATTGAAACAATTTTGTGTAATTTTGAAAATTCTTAGTAAGTAAATCCTTGAAATGGAAAATTACACTAAAAGAGCCGAATACCTGTTGCCGTTTGGCTATTTGTTTCTGATTGTTCTCGGCATCATCCGGGAAAGTATTTTTTACAATCAGCTCGGCATCAACATTTTCGGACACACTACCCTGACCGACATTCTTTTGAGCCCCATTGCCGAAATTACCCGCAGCCGCACCTCATTTTTTGCGCTGCTGTTGATGATTGGTTTTGTTTATTTGTTTTATGTCGTTTTGATGCCCAAATACAAAGACAAAAAATGGTTCAGGGAATATTTTATGTTCAGTAAAAAGAAAAGTGTAAACCTGTCTGAGGAAGCGGTCAAATCCGAATTTTTCAAAACATTGTTTTTTCGCTTGCGCTTTGTTTGACAGGATTTTATATGGGATTGGGCTATGTGGACGGCTACCGGATGAACCAGAAAATTCATCACGAAAAACTCGAATTCAATTATGAACTCAGCTGTTTGGACAACAAAAAACCCATGAAAATCCATTTGATTGCGTCCAATGCTCAAAATTATTTCTATGTAGAAGAAGGCAGCAAACGGGTGAAAATCACGCCGCTGACCGCAGTAAAATCTTTGGAAATCCTTGAAAATCCAAGAAATTAATCCATAGAATTATCAGAAATCCGTTCTAATAACACCACATTTTCAACATGTGCGGTTTGCGGAAACATATCCACCGGACGGACTTTTGTGATTTTATAATGGGATTTCATCAATGCCAAATCTCTGGCCTGTGTAGCTGAATTGCAACTGACATAAACCACTTTTTCTGGCGCAATCCTCAAAATGGTTTCCACCACGCTTTTGTGCATACCGTCTCTGGGCGGGTCGGTGATGATGATATCGGGGTTTCCGTTCTCAGAAATAAAAGCATCATCAAAAATCTCTTTCATATCGCCACAATAAAACGAGCAATTCACAATTCCATTGGCTTCTGCATTGGCTTTGGCGGCGTCAATCGCTTCTTGAACCGCTTCTACTCCAACGACTTTTCCGGCTTTTTTGGCAACAAACTGAGCAATGGTTCCCGTTCCGGTATAGAGGTCATAAACGGTTTCGCCGCCTTTTAAATCCGCAAAATTTCTAACGATTTTGTACAATTCATAAGCCTGTTCTGGATTGGTTTGATAAAAACTTTTCGGACCGATTTTGAACTGCAAATCCTCCATTTCCTCCATCAGAAAATCCTGTCCAGCATACAATTGAATTTCCAAATCATACAAAGAATCATTTCCTTTGGAATTGATGGCATACAGCAGAGAAACGATTTCTGTAAATTTATTTTTCAAATGCTCTAGAAAGGCTTCGCGCCGCGGTTTGTCCTCCTTAAAAAACTGAACCAAAACCATGAATTCGCCTTTGCGGTTGTTGCGAATCATCATCGTTCTCAAGAAACCTTCTCTGTTTTTCAAATCAAAGAATTCATAGCCGTTTTCAAGGGCATATTTACGGGCTTCCAATCGAATGGAATTGGATGGTTTGGGTTGTAGATGACATTGGTGAATGTCTAACACTTTGCTCCATTGCCCCGGAATATGAAAACCGAGTGCGTTTCTTTCAAAAACTTCCTCCGATTGGATTTCTTGGGCAGTGAGCCAACGCGCATTGGAAAAAGAAAATTCTAATTTATTTCGATAAAAATATTCTTTCGCAGAACCCAGAATCAGCTGAATATCAAGCTTTTCAAACCCGCCAATTCTCAGCAAATTATTTTCCACTTCATTTTGTTTCCATTTCAATTGCGCCACATAATTCAGGTCTTGCCAACTACAACCACCGCAAACTCCGAAATGCTCACAAAGCGGTTGCACTCTGTCCGGTGAAGGTTTCACGATTTCCAATACCCTTCCCTCCAAATAGCTCGACTTCTTTTTGTACACCGACACATTCACCACATCGCCCGGCACTGCACCCTTGATCAGTACGGTTTTTCCGTCATTGGTTTTCCCGATGGACACACCTTTTGCGCCTGCTCGCAATGCTTCTATGCCTTCAAGTATGATTTCCTTTTTCCTCCTTCTGCCCATGCCGCAAAGATAGGATTTATGTGGTTTGAATTACAGCTTTCCACAAATGCTTACATTTGATTGATGAAAAAACAATTGTCATTAAATACTTTGCAATTCGTTCCAAAAATCTGGGCGGTCATTGTTTATTTTCTATTGTTTGCAGTCGTATTTCTACTATTTTACGGTAGAAAATCGGAGGCGGTGCGCAGTCAGTTTTTCCTCCTTCGCGACCCGGAATTTTACAGTCATATTTCCAATTTTTCGATTTCATTCATGCTCTGTTTGGTCTTTGGTTTCATGGAAATCCTGTTCAGTGGGAAGGTGAAAAACACTCTTTGGTTTGCAGTTTTGCTGATTCTGTCCAATTTTATTTACGAGCTTTTCATTCCTTTCATCAACACCCCGGACATTGAGGATGCTTATTACGGTTTGGCGGGTACACTGGTTCCGTTTGTATATTTTTATTTTTTCAAAAAATTCGGAATTACTGAAAATCCGTTGTACAAAAAAGACTGACTACTATTTGTATTCGGGTTTGAGTTTGTCATAAAATTCTTTATAAAATTTATCGACTTTCGGTTTGATGACCAGTGTACAGTATGGGTTTTGGTCACCTACGGTCTGATAATAATTCTGTAGATATCCTTCCGCTACCCAAAATTTATTGAGTGGAACCAGTTGTGTTGTGAAGTTTCCTTCGTACAATTCGGAAGCTTCAAAGTCATTGATGGACCTTTGTGCAATCAATTTTTGTTCTTCATTTTCATAAAGAATAATGGAGCGGTATTGCTCACCAATATCATTTCCTTGCCGGTTGAGTTGTGTGGGGTCGTGCACCGTCCAAAACACCTCAAGCAGTTCATCAAACGAAATCTGCTGGGGGTCAAAAACGATTTGAATGACTTCCGCATGGCCTGTGGTTCCTGTACAAACTTCCTTGTACGATGGGTTTTCGGTATGACCACCTGCAAAACCTGAAGTCACCGATTTCACTCCCAACAGTTGTTCAAAAACCGCTTCCACACACCAAAAACATCCACCTCCAAATGTGGCTGTTTCAAAATTATCTTTGCTCATTTCAATGTTTTTATTATTGTTTAAATGGTTTTCCTGACTCGTACAAGTCTGCATAAACAGAAGAATGGATATAATTGTCAGAAGTTTCATTTGAATGATTGCTTGTACAAAATTAGTTTAATTTTTGTAATTTTGTGTGTGCTGTATTTGATTAAAAAAAATGAATTTATTTCAACAATTTGACTCTCCTTTTGTTCCCCAGATTACATTTGAAGCGGTCATCAAGGATTGGGAAAATCGACTTGCTGCGTTCCCAGACGATTGCCGGGCAAAAGATTTGCTGGAGAGAGTCAAAAAAGTACCTGAATTAAAAACCGGGTTTCGGGGTTCAGAGGTCGTTACAAAAAACAAGGAATTGATTAACGAACTGATGAGTTGTGTTTTTCCGAGCATGCTTTCCTCCCATCAGATTTCGGCAGTGACCTTTCCGTGGTGCAATACGGTGATAAATCCTACAGAACATTTTGTGAAGCTCATTGAAGCATCGGGCAAGGATTTTTGCATCAACAACGGAAATTTTAATAACGACAATTTTTATGTGGCGAGCTGCAGTTTCATACTTAGCAGACATTACAACATAGAACTCTCTGAATTTTTTCCTCTTTATTTTCAATTCAAAAACAGTTTTGGCATTACCAAACACTACAGAATCGTTTACAATCCTGATTTTCTGGAAGTCATTCCCACCAAAAAAGCTGTTGAACTCAGTCCTGATGACATCAATCAATTGCTTGACAATCGTTCTGACATTGATCTTTGGAGACAAAAATTTCCACCTGATTCATGGATTATCAGAGGTATTGGAACCATGAATATGTACGATACCACGGTAAAAACCGCCTTTACAAACCTCAA
>JAQVKJ010000102.1 GCA_028694715.1 Weeksellaceae bacterium
TAATAAAAAAACATATTTATTATAAAAAGCCCGGAATCCGGGCTTTTATTTTACTCTTAATTGGGAATTATCGTCTTAGAACTGCCAACCAGCAGTCAAAAGAAACATACCTCTTGTATTTTTTACTTTGGCTGAATAATTATAGGGTGAATTCATGGGAATGGATGCATAATAAACAGTGTCGTCATAATAATCATAATCAATATAATCAGCGTTTCCGAATATATAGTTGTAATTCTGTGTCTGGAACTGATATGCTGCATCCAAATAAAAACCACCGAAATCATAGCCTGCACCGAAACTGAATCTGTTGATGTTACCACTGAAAGCATCTGAAAAATTACGGATTGCTACGCTTCCATTGCCTTCATCCGTTTCAAGAGAGATATTGTCAAAGGGTGATTCAATGAAATTGAAACCTGCTCGTATTTTGAATTTATCTATCCTGTATTCGGCTCCCAGTCTGAACTCGCTGTTGGATTTCAAATATTTATCCATAAAAGCATTGGTGGATTGAAAATCTCTTTGGGGTTTGAATTTAGTGCTGCCGTTCATGTGCAAGGTATAATCAGCGTTTACGGCCAAAGATTTACCAACCACCATTCCGGCACTTGCCACCAATCTGCCGTTTGAATTTCTGTCATATTGACTGTAATAAAAATCATAATAATAATTCCCATCTGAGTATGGCAAATCCGCATAATAATTTTCTTCGATATTTGAATACCATACAGGGCTATGATATGCCAAGCCCAGTCTGACTGCATCATTCACCTTACCAATCACACCTGCACTGAGAGATATTCCTGAAGCGTCAGAGGAATAAGGTGTACCGTTAAGGTCGTATCTGTAAACCGTACCTTCTGTATCTTCGTCAAATATCACATAATTATCAAATCTGACCTGATGAATGTTCATTCCCAACCCAAAATACATTTGGTCTTTGTAACTCGCTCCAAAGTTGATTGACATCTTGGTTTTGTAACCATTGACGGCGTCTTGGTATCCGGCCATGGTGTATGTGGTGTATTCTTCTGGGTCATCATTTGTTAAATAAGTGCCGGTAATATTGTTGTTTCTTCCTAAGTTGATCCAGTTATCAAGATTTTCTTGTGAGAATTTCAATCCGAGTGAAAATCGGTTCCAAGCATCGTCACTGTTAGAAAACACAAAAGTTGCACCCACATTTTGGATGTTCACCGTATTGTCTTTGGTTTTAAATGAATCTCCAAAAGTAGAACTGTTTTTATAGGAATCTACGCCAAGGCTTACATTCACATCTGAAGTAATAGCTACGCCCAGTCCGGCAGGGTTTTGTTCAACAGATGATATATCGCCCCCCAATGATCCCATAGAACCACCCATTCCAATGTATCTTGCACTTCCAGAATTCAGGCCGTTGGAATATGCAGGTACTGAGTTTATGTCCTGAACGGTTTGAGCATATGCAATTCCCGCTATGCCTGTAATTATGATGAAAATTTTTTTCATTTAAATTATTTTTTTATCATTAATAAAGAAAGGCCTGTTAAATTAACAGGCCCCAAGTTGAATTTTTATCTTCTGATTGAGCCGCCGCTGCTTCTCACGCCCCCACCCATGGATGAGGATGAAGAAGGACTTGAACGAATAGAGGGACTACTGCTCCTCGGCACCGAAGTTCCTCGGTTTATGCCTGAGCTTGGAGAACTGCTCCTTGGCACATTGATACTGCCTCCCGAACGGTTTGGAGAAGTTGTTCTCGGCGTACTCATATTGTTATTGTTTCTGATATTTGAATTATTACTCCTTGTTGGGAATGTTGTGGTTGAATTTGGTCTTACATTCGCTGGTGCTGTAGGCCTCACTTGTCGCACGGGTGCCACGCTTCCATTGCTGTTTTGTCCGCTACTTATACCGTTGCTTCGTACTGCTCCAGTATTCTGACCTCTTACCCCACCGGTATTTTGGTTTCTCACTGCTCCGGTGTTCTGGTCTCTTACAGCTCCTGTATTTTGATTTCTCACTGCTCCGGTGTTCTGGTCTCTCACCGTAGATGTATTGTCCCTGACGGAGCCAATATTGTTATTGTTGTTTTGGGTAGCGCGCACATTCCCTGTTCTAACAGCCCCAGTTTGAACATCTGTTCTTGTATTTGTACTGCGGACAGCTCTGACATTTGATTGTGTATTCCCACCTCTTACATTCCCAGTTCTGGTTTCACCAATGTTTCTTCCATCTCTGATTGCTGTACCTGACATTCTGTATGGTGATCCGTTACCATAGCTCAGACCTGAGCCTGGTCTGATTCCAGGGGCCACGGCTGTACCTCTGTGAAAGTAACTTCCATAATACCCTCCGTATCCATAGCCGTATCCGTAATATGGGTATCCCCAACCCCAGTAGGAACCATGATAAGGATAGCCCCAGCCCCAATAAGAGCCATAATAAGGATAACCCCACGCTCCCCAATAGGAACCATAGTAGGGATAGCCCCAACCCCAATAGCTGCTGTATCCGAATCTCCAGGGACTGTACCACCCGTATCCATAATTATTAATAGTAATGTCCAAACCATCATATCTGCCCCAGTCCGTAGAAGGAGAAGTAGAGAATGAGCCACCGTTGTTGTATATGTTTACAGTTTGCTGATTTCCATTGGATGGTTGAGACTGTTGAGCTTGTGGATCATCGTAATAAAAATCCTCTGCCCCATTTCCATTGGCGTCAAAATAGGCTCCACCGACCTTAATATCGTAATCATTTCCGGCAGATGTATTTGCATAATCTACTCTTCCGTCTCTATCCGGGCTGTAATAAACCCCATCGGTCTCACCACTCAGCGCAGCAGTTGTCTGCGTGGTTGTGCAGGCTCCTACTCCAATCAAAAGAACAGCTGCTCCAATGTAATTGAAGATTTTTTTGGAATATTTGTAAACTTTGCTCATTTTTATTCTATTAACAATTAGTAATCTTTAAATTTGCCGTTCTAAAATTAGAAATTAATATCTAAATTCAAAACTTTATTACAAAAAGGCAATTACTATGCCAAAATTAATGAAATGTTAAACCCAAAAATATCAATAAACTCCATACAATGGCAAAACTGACTCCGAGAAGTGAAGATTATTCAAAATGGTACAATGAACTGGTGATTCAAACCGGTATGGCTGAAAATTCAAAGGTTCGTGGTTGCATGGTCATCAAACCATATGGGTATGCAATCTGGGAAAAAATGCAGGCAGAACTCGACCGGATGTTCAAGGAAACCGGCCATCAGAATGCCTACTTCCCTTTGTTTGTTCCCAAAAGTCTTTTTGAAGCCGAAGAAAAAAACGCCGAAGGATTTGCAAAAGAATGTGCAGTGGTCACACATTACAGACTAAAAAATGACCCGGAAAACAAAGGCAAGCTCATCGTTGACCCAGAAGCTAAATTAGAAGAAGAACTCGTGGTTCGTCCCACTTCTGAAGCCATCATCTGGAGTACATACAAAAATTGGATTCAATCCTACAGAGATTTGCCTATACTAATCAATCAATGGGCAAATGTTGTCAGATGGGAAATGAGGACAAGGCTTTTTCTGAGAACTGCCGAATTCCTGTGGCAGGAAGGGCATACTGCTCACGCCACCAAAGAAGAAGCAATGGAGGAAGCCACAAAAATGTTGGATGTCTATACCCGCTTTGTCGAAAACTTCATGGCCATTCCTGTGATTCAGGGAGCCAAGACCGAAAGTGAAAGATTTGCAGGTGCTGAAGAAACTTTCTGTATAGAGGCATTGATGCAGGACGGAAAAGCATTACAAGCAGGCACTTCTCACTTTTTGGGGCAAAACTTCGCAAAAGCATTTGATGTGAAATTTACTTCAAATCAAGGCAAGCTCGAATATGTTTGGGCTACTTCCTGGGGAGTATCCACCCGATTGATAGGCGCATTGATTATGACCCATTCTGACGACTCCGGACTGGTTTTGCCGCCCAATTTGGCCCCTATTCAGGTGGTCATCGTTCCAATTTATAAAAACAAAGAACAGCAAAACGCAATTTTTGAGTGTGCCAACAAAATTGTTGACGGTCTTCAAAAAGAAGGAATCTCTGTTAAATTTGACGATGACGACAAAGTCAAACCCGGATGGAAATTCAATGAATACGAATTGAAAGGTGTTCCACTGAGAATTGCCATAGGCCCGAGAGATTTGGAAAATAGACAAGTGGAACTGGTAAGAAGAGATACACTTGAAAAATCTTATGAGAAAATAGAAGGACTGCCAATGTTAATCAAATCAAAACTGACGGAAATACAACAAAATATTTTTCAACGGGCACTCGATTTCAGAAACCAACATATCACTGAAGTCAGTACCTACGAAGAGTTTAAAGAAGTGCTTGAAAACAAAGGTGGGTTTGTATCCGCTTATTGGGACGGTAGTGCAGAAACCGAAGAAAAAATCAAAGATGACACCAAGGCTACCATCCGATGTATCCCTTTTGAAGAAGTCGATTTGAAAAATAAAACAGACTTTTATTCAGGCCAAGCGGCCAAATACAAAGTTCTTTTTGCAAAAGCCTATTAACTTTAACAAAATATTATTAAATTCGTGTCATATTTGGCTTAATATTGGATTAATTAAAAAAACAAAAATCATGAAAAAACTTTTAATTGTAGCTGTAACCATTTTTTTCGCCGGCCTGACCCAAGCGCAGGTGAAATCCCAGCAAAATGCTGTGAATGTTAATTTTGAAAAATACAGCGACGAGTTGCAATTGACGGAAGCACAGAAAAGTGAAATTCTTGCAATCCACAAAAAGTACACTGAAAAGAAAGTCGCCATCAGGGGCACAGGTACTTCAGAAAATTTCAAGGCTTTGAATGAAGCCAAACAAAAAGAGATTGAAGCCGTACTGAATGAAAATCAACTAAAAACAATGGAGAAAATCAAAATTCAGGAGGCAAAAGACAACAAGGCAAAGGAATTCCAAAAACCGAAACAGTAAAAAAAATAGTCATTACCAAATGCCTTCCAAGTTGAAGGCATTTTTAATATTTAAATATTAACCAAACAATGTTAGCCAAAAAAAAATTAACTCTAATTACACTCCTCTCATTTATTTTTTGCTATTCACAAACATTCAACCTCAAAGGGAAAGTCACTGACAATCAGAACAATCCGCTGGAATACACCCTGATTTCCGTATTGAACCCTGAAACCTTCGACGAAATCACCGGAAGCCTTACAGATGCAGCGGGTAATTTTTCGCTGGAAGTTGCGGCAGGTGATTATCTGCTCAATATAGAATCCATTACCGGGAATACCGTTGAGAGAGACATTCAAGTTACAAAAAACGAAAACTTGGGGGTTTTCGTGATTGATGAACAATCGGTGGTAACTTTGGAGGGTGCGGTAATCAGTGCATCCTCAGCTCCCTTGTACAGAATGGAACTGGATAAAAAAGTTTATGATGTTTCCAATGACCCGATGAGCAAAGGGAGGTCCCTTTCAGAAGCGCTTGAAAATGTGCCTTCGGTACAAGTGGATGGCGAGGGCAATGTAAGTTTGAGAGGCAGTGAAAATGTCAGAATTCTGATAGACGGCAAACCCTCTGCACTGATAGGGGTTTCTGACCCAGCACAGGCATTACAGAGCCTGCCGGCCGACATCGTTGACAGAATAGAAGTGGTGACCAATCCATCGGCAAGATATGAAGCCGAAGGGAGTTCGGGAATCATCAATATCATTCTTAAAAAAGGAAAATTAAGGGGACTCAACGGTTCAGTAAATGTATCTGGTGGAATTCCTGAAACTGCATCTGCTTCTGTGAACCTCAATTACAGAACCGGAAAATGG
>JAQVKJ010000103.1 GCA_028694715.1 Weeksellaceae bacterium
ACTTCTCGATTGGAAGCAGACAACGGATACTCCACATTGATTCCCGAAGGAAAAAAAATGAAAGCAGATGTGCAGTCTCGCGCCAGAATAGGATTGAATTTATTTTTGGACAAATTAGAAATCCGAGTAGCCGCACAAGATGCAAGAACTTGGGGAAGTACTTCGAGTGGAAATCAGAGCGAAAGCGTTTCTTTTTATGAAGCTTGGGCAAAATACAATTTCTCGGAGCGTTTTTATGTGAAAGCCGGTCGGCAAGCGATATCTTTTGACAACGGTCGTATCATTTGGGAAAGCAGCTGGGGCATGAAAGGAAAAACATTTGATGCATTGCGTTTTGGATATCAATTCAACAATGGTTCCGCACTGGATTTGGTTGGTTTTTACAACAGCGAAAGCACCCGGCGAACAGACAGTATTGATTATGAATTTTACGGCATTTTTGATGGTGAAGAAAGAACCAAAAGCGTGCAATTGCTTCACTTCGAGAGTTCGCAAGACAATAATTTTACCTATTCTGCTATTTTGATGAACAATGTAGTACAAAAAGAAAATGGAAGCCACAACTCGTTGACCACGGCAGGATTAGGATTGAAACATAAATTCAGTTCTGTATTCAATATTTCATTGAATGCTTATTATCAGTTTGGGAAAAACACGGCAAATCAGAAAAAAAATGCCTACGATTTGGATTTGCGACTGAAATATTCCCCAATTCCGATGTGGGACATAACGCTGGGTGGCGAATGGCTGTCGGGTACGAGTTATGATGAAAGTGCTGATAAAAACAATTCATTCAGTCCGTTATATGGCACCAGCCATTCTTTCAACGGATACATGGACTATTTTTATTCGAGCAACCACTTGAATGGTCCGGGATTGATAGATTTAAATTTGAAGAACAATTTCAATTTCAATCGTTTGGGTGAGTTACTTTTGGCGGTTCATTACTTCTCTGCAGAACAAAAATTTCATCCCGAATACGGCAAATATTTGGGTACCGAATTGGATTTGGTGTATGGCAAAAAATTCGGAAACAATTTTTTATTCAATATCGGATATTCGCAAATATTTTATTCGGACAATCTGAAAGTTCTCAAAAATGTTCCCAATGCCAAAGATTTGCAGAATTTTATTTGGGTAGGTCTGAGTTTTAAACCCGAATTTAAGTTGCTTTAAATTTGATTAAAATATTAGACCTAAAAATTATATTTGAACAATGTGCCCGTAAAATAGAACGCGGATAACGCCGATCCGCAAGCGGAAACACTGATTTACACAGATTTAAAAATGAAATCCGTTTCCATCCGTGATTTGCCAAAGGCAATCCGTGGAATCAGCGTTCTGAAAAACAACATTGAATATTTTAATCTGAAAATTATATTTGAACAATATGTCCGTAAAATAGAACGCGGATAACGCCAATCCGCAAGCGGAAACGCTGATTTGCGCTGATTTAAAAATGAAATCCGTTTCCATCCGTGATTTGCCAAAGGCAATCCGTGTCATCAGCGTTCTAAAATCACATTGAATATTTTAATCTGAAAATTATATTTGAACAATGTGCCCTTAAAATAGAACGCGGATAACGCCGATCCGCAGGCGGAAACGCTGATTTGCGCTGATTTAAAAATGAAATCTGTTTCCATCCGTGATTTGCCAAAGGCAATCCGTGTCATCAGCGTTCTGAAAAACAACATTGAATATTTTAATCTAAAAATTATATTCGAACAATATGTCTGTAAAATAGAACGCGGATAAGCTGATTTCAATAAAAAAACTTGAAATTTGACTTTTAGAGTTGAAAAAAAACGCTAAGAAAAGCTATTAAGCATTACACGAATCCGTATAAATTTCATATATTTGTCCGTATAACATTTGATCATGGATGTTAAACTTACTTTGAAATTAAACGAAAAGGTTATTGAACGCGCCAAGAAATATGCGGTGAGCAGAAAATTGAGCTTGTCACGGTTGGTTGAAAGCTATTTGGATTCATTGACGCAAAAAGAGAAAGAAGAGTTTGAAATCTCTCCTTTTGTGAAAAGTATTTCGACCGGAAATTCCATTCCCGATAATGTTGACGACAAAGACTTAAGAAAGGAATACGCTGATTATCAGGACAAAAAACATCAATAATGCAGAAGATTTTCTTAGATACCAATATCATTATTGATTTTTTGGGTGAAAGAGAAAATTTTTATCTGCCGTCGGCAAGAATTCTGACATTGGCAGATCAAAACAAAATTAAAGTCTATGCTTCTGCTGTTTCAATTTCAACTACTTATTATCTGCTTTCAAAATATGAAAATCAGAATGCAGCGATTGAAAAAATCCGAAAATTCAAGGTTTTGTGTTCCATCTCCGTTATGGATGATGAAGTTGTTGAAAAGGCGATGAATTCAGATTTACCGGATTTTGAAGATGCTTTGCAATATTTTAGTGCGCTGACAACCGGCTGTGAGCTGTTTATAACAAGAAATGAAAAGGATTTTAAAAACGCTATGCTTCCGGTGATGAACGCCGAGAGTTATTTGAAATCTGTATGAGAAATCAGCTATTTTTCAATTTATGAAATGAGAAAATCACTTAGCCAATCTTGTAATGAGCAGATGAAATCTATTTCTTTATTATTCTCAAACTTTCACTTCCGGATTTAAGAATATAAACACTTAGGGGGTTGTCAATTGCATATTTTCGGGTGGCGCATTCTTAGTTCTTATTTATATTCATTTTATATTAAGCCATTCTTCGCTGCTTTCGTTCCGATTCTCCATACTTTGTGTTTATATTTATTCAGTTTTAGAAAATGAATTCTGTTAAATTTCAAATATAATTAGCATGGAGCCGACAAACATCAACAATCCGGAATATTTTCACAAAGTGGTGGACTGCCAATACGCCTGTCCGTCCCACACGCCTGTCCCTCAATACCTCAGACTCATTGCAGCCGGAAAATACACCGAATCTTATATGATAAATTGGGATTCCAATGTGTTTCCGGGCATTTTGGGACGAACCTGCGACCGTCCGTGCGAACCGGCTTGTAGGCGTGGCAGAGTTGAGAAAAAACCGGTGGCGATTTGCCGACTAAAAAGAGTGGCTGCCGACCATAAGAGTGGCGTCAAAAAATACATGCCGCAAGGTCCTTTTGAACCCAACGGAAAAAAAATCGCACTGATTGGTGCCGGTCCATCTTCTTTGACCGTCGCAAGAGATTTGGCTCCCCTCGGTTATGAAATCCATTTGTTTGACGACCAAAGCAAAGGCGGTGGATTTATGCGCAGTCAGATTCCGTCTTTCCGTTTGCCCGAAGAAGTCTTGGATGAAGAAATCGGATACATCTTGGATTTAGGCATTCACACCCATTTCAATCAATATGTTTCTTCGATGAAGGAAGTATTGGAAAAAGATTATGATGCAATTTTTGTTGGAACAGGCGCACCCCGCGGAAGGGATTTGCACATACCGGGCAGAGAGGAAGGTGCTGAAAATATACACATAGGAATCAACTGGTTAGCAAGTGTATCGTTTGAACATATCGAAAAAATAGGCGAAAAAGTCATCGTACTCGGCGGTGGAAATACTGCAATGGATTGTTGTAGAACCGCACTCAGATTGGGCGGAAAAGATGTGAAAATCGTGGTCAGAAGTCCGAAAGCCGAAATGAAAGCTTCGGAATGGGAAATTGAAGATGCCGAACACGAAGGCGTTCCGATTTATGAAAATCATGTGCCAAAATCCTATGTGGTTGAAAATGGAAAACTCAAAGGAATGATGTTCGAAAAAGTCAATGCGGTATATGATGAAAACGGAAAAAGAAGCCTGATTCCGACCGGTGAACCTCTTGTTTTCATTGAAGCCGATGATGTTTTAATCGCCATTGGACAGGAAAATAGTTTTCCGTGGATCGAAAGAGATTTGGGCATTGAATTCGACAAATGGGGAATGCCCGAAATCAATCCAAAAACATTTGCTTCTACCCACAAAAGAGTGTTTTTTGGCGGGGACGCTTCCTTGGGTCCAAAAAACATCATTACTTCCGTTGCCCAAGGGCATCAAGCTGCCATTTCCATTCATTTGCAATGCGAAGATAGGGACATTCAAAAAGACCGTCCATCGCCTTTTGTTAATTTGAGAACCGTGAAAATGGGCATCCACGAATGGAGTTATGACAGTCAGGTTTCCAACGACAAACGGTATTTGGTGCCACAGGCCGACAAAGAAGAAACTTTGCAAGATATAAAAATGGAAGTCGAACTCGGTTATGATGAATTGGAAGCTTTCAAAGAAGCACAAAGGTGCCTCAACTGCGATATGCAGACGGTTTTTGAAAAAGATTTGTGCATAGAATGCGATGCTTGTGTGGATGTATGTCCAACGGATTGCATCACCTTTACCACCATGGAAGAGGATGAATTTGATTTGCGTGCCAAACTGAATATGCCCGCCCTGAATACCGAACAAGACATCTATGTTTCCGGTCCGCTGCCGACGACCAAATTTATGATAAAAGACGAAAATGTTTGTTTGCACTGCGGTTTGTGTGCCGAACGATGCCCTACTTCTGCTTGGGACATGAAACAATTCTATTACAATATTACAAAAGCACACAATATGGGCAGCAAAAAATCTGAAGGAATTCCGCCGGTGGTGATTTATTAAGTTTTTAGAATGGATAAAATTCGTTTAATTCTTGTACAGGCATTCATTTTCTTGCTTCTTTTCAGCTGCAAAGAAAATCGCAAATTCACTGAAGTAAAAAACCTTTCAGCATTCGATAACACCTTATTTATTCCAACCTTGGAACATCAAATTTCAGGAAATGAAAACTCGGTTTATTGTGCGACTTTGCTTTTTGCCTGGGATGAAATCAGAAATCAGATTCATTCGCCTTTGACAATTTCAAATGAGTATTCTGATTTGATTTTATTGAATGATTCTCAATCTTTTATCGGGGTTTTGAAACCGGATGAATACAACGCAAGCGGCGAAGTAGATGGCGATATGATAAAAGCAAGAGCGGAATTCAGCAAATCCTTGCCATTTGAAATCAAACTGAAAAATTTTGAGGGTGGATTGAGTTTCAAAGATCAGAAGGTTTCAGCTTTTGGGGTGAATGGATTTGATGAATCGGAAATGCTCAGGGCTGTACGAATTGTTTATTACAAGGACGATAATAATTTCATTATCAAATTATTACCCAAAGACAAAGAACACGAAATCATTTTGTTCAAAACCGATGAAAATTTCGGTTCAATGGCTGAAATGAATCAAAAAATCATTGAACTGACAGAAATCGGAAATTCAGAAAGGCAAAACGAAAGAATTAACTGGAGATATCGTTGGAACTATGAAGATGAATTGATCATTCCAAAATTCAATTTCAATATTGAAACCGATTATTCGACTTTGGAAGGCACTCATTTCAGTGCCGACAATCAAATTTTCACAATTGAAAAAGCATGGCAGCGAACCGCTTTTATCCTTGACGAAAGCGGTGCAGAAATAGAAAGTGAGGCAGCTATGGATGCTGTGGCAGAAGCGACAGAAGAAGAAACTGAAGAACCCAAACCTAAAAAGATGATATTTGACAAAGATTTCCTACTTTTATTGAAAAGAACCGATGCGGAACAACCGTATTTTGGGTTATGGACTACGAATACCGAATTGATGATTAAAAATTAAAAGACATAATAAACTATGCCAGCAACACAAACAGATACAATGACCAAAGTAAATGATTTTGTCATCCGCTTTGCCAATGTGAACGGAACCGGTTCAGCCAGTGCAAATT
>JAQVKJ010000104.1 GCA_028694715.1 Weeksellaceae bacterium
TCAATAACCTCATTTCGGAATGGAATGTTTCCAGAAGAACTTTGTAACGAAAATTTATGAATGAAATTGGAATGCCTCCCAAATTGTTTTGTAAAGTCATTAGATTCAATCATGCATTTCTGTTGAAAAGGATGAATCCCGAAACATCCTGGCAGGAAATTGTCTATCAATGCGGCTATTATGACCAAAGCCATTACATAGCAGAGTTCAAATATTTTACCGGATTTTCGCCCTCGGTTTATTATGATAAAGATGTAACGATTTCCGCACTTTATACCGGTAGTTTTTTGGAAGGAAAATAATTCATCTTTGTTGCATTCTTCCTATCTAAAAACAAACCGGCTTTTTACGAACCACCAAATGAAGAGATTTGTACGCTTGTCAAAGAAAGCGACACAGAAGCCTCACTCAAAATAGGCACAGCAATTGTATGATAGGTACTGGTTACCATATAAAGAAGGAGGTGGGTTGGTGCAGTATTTACCTCAAAAAAATTGAATACCTCGATGAAATCCCGGCCAATGTGGAAAATTTTTTCTTTTCGGAAATTGAATATAGCAATTTTAAGATTGAAAAACTAAATATAAATCATTGAAAGATTTGTAAAACCATAAAAAAAGTGTAATTTTGTATTGAGATAAGGATATAATTATACTTTCATGAAAAAGCAATACAAACAAACCCCGGTCAACAACTTTGTAGAAGACAGTCCTACAAGTTATTACGACGGTAACGCTGCCGTTCCGCTCTATGACATGACTTCATTCCAAAAAATGAGAATCATCAAAAGAGGTATCAGCAAATCCTATCTTGAAAAGCTCAAACAGACAGCCGGTCTGGATTATGATTCACTGGCCTCAGCTTTGTCGGTTACCCGTGCCACATTGATTAATAAAAAGGGTGAGGACACTTTTAGTCATCAGATTTCAGAACGGATTGTAGCTTTGGCTGATTTGTATTCCTATGGTTTTGAAGTCTTTGATGACAAATCCAACTTTAATGATTGGATGTTTTCTCCCAATCAGGCACTTGGTGGGCTTGTGCCGTTTAGCATCATCGATAATCAGTACGGCAGAGATGAAGTTCGTCATCTGCTTGGTCGCATCGAATACGGCGTTTATTCCTGATTATGCTGGTTTACAGATTGTGCAAAACAGAATATGCCGAAGATTTAAAAGGCACAGGTGCCAAATTGTTCGGCGGCCGTTGGAATCAGATTGACACGGCTTGTATATATACTTCGGAAAGTCGGGCTTTGGCTGTTTTGGAATATTCAGTGAATGTCAGCATCAATTTTATTCCCAGAGCATTGAGTATGTGTGTGTTCGAAATTGATGATGAGCTAATTAAATCCTTTAGAATAAGCCAATTGCCCGGAAATTGGCTCGATGTGCCGGCACCTTATTCCACCAAAGTTTTTGGCAGCAAGTGGCTTAACAAAGGAACCGCCGTGCTGAAACTTCCTTCGACCGTTATTCCAGAAGAATATAATTACAT
This sequence comes from Weeksellaceae bacterium, assembly GCA_028694715.1. Classification (GTDB taxonomy): domain Bacteria; phylum Bacteroidota; class Bacteroidia; order Flavobacteriales; family Weeksellaceae; genus Moheibacter. Next base: position 1,498 of record JAQVKJ010000104.1, read on the forward strand.
CATCAATCCTATGTTCGATGCCGAACATTTCAAATTGATATCTGTCAAAGATTTCGTGTATGATCTTCGTGTCAAGAATGTCTGAAAAGTATTGCGTATTGCTATTGAAAGAATCAATTTATAAAAACCATAAAATATAGAATGTTAGAATTCCTATAATTTATATTATGTTAAATAGAGTTATTGGTTGTTTATCTTTATATCCAATTGGTTAATAACTTTTACAGAATTATAAAATCCATCAGGCTTCCACTTTCCTGCTCTGTCTTTTTCTGTCCTCTTCTTTCAAAAGGATTTTTCTCAAACGAATATGGTGTGGTGTAATTTCGATGCACTCATCCGATTGTATATACTCCATGCATTCTTCGAGTGACATTTCGATTTTTGGTGCGATTGATGAAGAATCGTCCTTGCCCGAAGCTCGCATATTGGTGAGTTTCTTGCCTTCGATGACATTCACCAGCAAATCGTTCGGACGGCTGTGTTCACCGATGATCATTCCCGGATAAACCTCTTCGCCCGGAGAAATAAAGAATTTTCCTCTGTCCTGTAATTTGTCAATCGAATAAGGTGTTGCCGTGCCTTGGTCTTTGCTGATCAGTACGCCTGCTTGTCGTCCGGGAATACTCCCTTTGAATGGCTTGAATTCACTGAAATTATGTGAAATCACAGCTTCACCGGCTGTTGCTGTCAGCAACTGGGAACGAAGCCCAATCAGACCGCGCGATGGTATATCAAACTCCAAATGCTGGTTATCTCCTTTGGTTTCCATCACCTTTAGATCTCCTTTTCGTTGAGTAACCAAATCAATTGCCTTGCTCGAATAATCCTGTGGCACATCTATGACCAAAAGTTCATAAGGTTCATGTTTTTGACCGTCGATTTCTTTGATGATTACCTGTGGCTGTCCTACTGTTAATTCATAACCCTCGCGGCGCATCGTTTCAATCAGCACCGACAAATGCATGATACCGCGGCCATAGACCAAGTATGAATTTGAATCTTCGGTGGCTTCTACCCTCAGTGCCAGGTTTTTCTCCAATTCTTTTTCCAATCTTTCAATCAGGTGACGGCTGGTAACGAATTTTCCGTCTTTTCCGAAGAAAGGAGAATCATTGATGCCAAACGACATGCTCATCGTAGGTTCATCTATCTGTATGCCGGGCAGTCCTTCCGGGTTTTCTGCATCCGCGATGGTTTCCCCAATCTGAAATTTATCCATCCCGACCACTGCACAGATATCGCCGGCCTGCACTTCATCGGTTTTTCTTTTGGCCAGTCCTTCGAAAGTATAAAGTTCTTTGACTTTTTGTTTGCTGATCGTTCCGTCACTTTTGACCAAACTCACCCACTGCCCTTCTTTCAGACTTCCTCTGGAAATTTTACCCACCGCAATTCTGCCCAAAAAAGAGGAATAATCGAGTGAAGTTATCTGCATTTGCAACGATCCTTCAGAAATTTCGGGTGCGGGTACATATTCAATAATTCCGTCCAAAAGCGGAGAAATATCTTCCGCAGGAACATTTTCGGTATTGAACCAGCCTTGTTTGGAAGAACCGTAGAAAGTCGGAAAATCAAGTTGTTCTTCGGTAGCGTCCAAATTGAAGAACAAATCAAAAACCTCCTCATAAACTTCTTCGGGTCGGCAATTCGGTTTGTCCACTTTGTTGACGATGACCAAGGGTTTCAATCCCAGTTGTAGGGCTTTGTGCAAAACAAAACGGGTTTGTGGCATCGGTCCTTCAAAGGCATCTACCAGCAAGGCAACACCATCGGCCATTTTCAAAACCCTTTCCACTTCACCACCAAAGTCGGCGTGTCCGGGTGTGTCTATCACATTGATTTTCATTCCTTTATAATCAACAGCGGCATTCTTAGAGAAAATGGTGATGCCCCTCTCCCGCTCCAAATCGTTGTTGTCCATGACCAATCCTTGTTCTTCCGCATTGTCTTTGAGCGCATTTGTGAAATGTAGGATTTTGTCAACCAAAGTGGTTTTTCCATGGTCAACATGGGCGATAATCGCGATGTTTCTGATGTTTTGCATATAAAAATTTGAGGGTGCAAAATTACGATAAACATTGCAGAACTCATCCATCTCGACACATTGTTTTTTTCTTAAATTTTTTATTTTTTAGTGAATTTTTCACTCAATTTTTTGAAAGCAAAACGGAATGAATTTGGAGTTTCAATAAATAAAATACATATGAGCCTGCTGTTTTGTTAAAATAAACTACTTTTGCGGCAATTTATATTTAACAAATCATTTTTTAAAAACCATTAATTATGAAAAACCATTTTTTTTATTTGTCAATTGTCTTGTTGACATTCGGACTTTTCACATCGTGTTCAAGCGATGATGACAGCGGTTCAGGAAGCTTTAATGAACAAATTTTGGGCAAATGGGCCTATTCACAAGCCGGTATGGTGATAGAAGGACAAGAAGTGTTGGAAAACTGGGAACACCTTTGTGCCTCCAAAAAAGACCATTCCGAATTCACCAGTAACGGTAAAGTAATCAGTACAGAATACGATTCGGATTGTACTGAATTTGATGTTGAAACGCTGAATTATTCTATCAGCGGAGACAAACTTACCGTATCCGAAGAAGGCGGAATGACTCAAACATTTACAATCAAAACATTGAACTCTTCCACATTGAAACTGACTCTGACTGAAGAATTTGAAGGTGTTGAAATGACCTTGATTACAATTTTCAAGAAAATGTAAACCTTTGGGATTCTATTCACATAAACGACTGTCTTTTGTTTCAAAGGCAGTCGTTTTTTTGTTATAAAATTTAACCATAAATACAGTAGGTTTTGACAGATATTATTTAGTTTTGAAGAATCAATTCTACTGAAGATGAAATTAAAGTACATTCTACCACTGATTGTCGTTGTGTTGTTTTCTTGTGGAAAAAATCCGGAGGCTAACGGCATTGAAATCACTGAAATCAGAGAAATGGACGAAGGGTTTAATGCGGTGTCGAGTGCAGGTGCCTATGACATTCAAATCATAGATGCACCGGCTGACGGAAAAATTAAATTGGTGGGTGATGAGGAAATATTGAAGAAAATTGAGGTTGACATCAAAGATGGGACACTGAAAATCAGTCAGAAATCAGGTTTCTATAAAATTAGAAGCAGTGCGGTCAAAATAAGTTTTAGTGCACAGCATCTTCGTTCTATCTTGCTGACCGGTTCAGGGAATATTGAAGTTGAGGGCGTACAACGAACAGATTTTATCAAAATTGTATTGGACGGAGCAGGTGACATCAGCGTCCCTGTGGATACTGAAAACACTGAAATCCGGCTGAACGGCAGCGGAAACATACAAATCAGTGGAAAGACCAATCGGCTGCACGCCGGCATTGCGGGTTCGGGAGACATTCGCGCATTCGAATTGACTGCATCAGCTGTCAATGCTGGTCTGACGGGTTCAGGCAATCTGCAGGTTCATGCCGTAAACAAACTTGATGCAGGGGTTACCGGTTCCGGTGAACTTCGTTACAAAGGAAAACCTGCAGAAACGGAATTCAAAACTGTGGGTTCGGGCAATATTATTGCAGTCGATTAAACAAATCGTTCTAACCAGAAGAATTTGTCTACCAGCTAAGTTATTTTTACTATTTTTGAACACCAAATTAGCATTTATGAATGAACAAAATGAAAACCTTGAATCCCAATTCAGGTATGCGGATGAATTGATTGCAAATGAGCAGTATAATGAAGCAAAAGATGCTCTGTTTAAAATCATTGAGGATGAACCTCGTTTTGGGAAAGCATATAATCATATCGGCTGGATATATGAAACCAAGGAAAAAAGGTACCGTGAAGCAGAGAAATTCTACAAACAAGCCATGGAATTTTCTCCTGATTATCCCGCAGCTTATATGAATTACATCTATCTGCTGAATACCGAACTGAGAGGGCCTGAATCAGAAGCAATGATCATGAAGGCAAAAGATATTATAGGCATCAACAAAATTTCACTTTGGGGTGAATGGGCATATATGCTTGAGTATTCAGGTCGATTTGAACAAGCGATAGCCAAATACAAAGAAATCATCCCGATGCAGAACAATGCTGATAAATTGGAGCAAATCAGAAAAGACATTGAACGCTGCAGAACGAAGCAGGAAATGCAAGAGCTGTGAGCAATTGCTGAAAGTCGATGATTGGTTATTTCATTTTAAACTATCTTTGACCCTATGGGAATAGTACTAAGAGGTGAAAATCTATTTAAAGACTACGGCAAAAAGCGGGTAGTCAAGGATGTTTCTCTTCA
>JAQVKJ010000105.1 GCA_028694715.1 Weeksellaceae bacterium
GAGAATTAAAAAACCACAGCATTCGCGAAGATTTCCACAAAAACTCATTCATCTTTGAATACATCTGGTACGGAAACTTCGAAATCGACAGTCAAAGCTTCGAAAACGCAGAGTCAATTTTCCAAAAAACCTTAAATAAACTGAAATGAGAGGGCGAACACTCAAATATATATTTTTGGTTTTTATTTCTTTGCTCTGCGCATGCAATTCAGATAACTTTGATTGGAGAAAAACTTTTGAGTCCAATTCCACTGAACCCATCGGAACCTTCATACTCAGAAAAGAACTTCCCAAAATTTTTCAAAACTCCGAAATCACCGACATCAAGACAAATACCTATGATTTCTTTTATTACCAAAGCCCCGAAACCGGAAATTATTTCTACATACAAACCGATACCTATTTTCTGCAAGCCGATGCATGGCGCGAAATTCTGGGCTTTGTCAACAATGGAGGTAATGCTTTCTTGTCCGCTTATGCCTTTGGTACCGAACTCACCGACTCACTCGGCTTTGAAGTGAAAAATCAGGGAATGCTCCAACGAAATCAGTCGATTCAATTGACGGTCACCCTCCCGGACAACCAAAAATCATATGTCTTCGACGGACAGTCAAAAAACCTGACTTATTTTTCGTCCTTCAACGAACGAACCACAGAAATTCTCGGTCATGTCGAAATGAACGGTGAGAAAAAGCCGAATTTCATCAAAATCTATTACGGCAAAGGCAGCCTATTGCTCCACACCGAACCCGTGGCTTTTTCCAATTATGAAATGCTACAAAAAGACCACTTTGAATATGTGACACATCTGTTTTCATACATCGACGACCAACACATATACTGGGACAATTTCCGTACGGATAGAAGAAACGAATCCAACAACAAGGGCTACGACAACGGAGGATTCTTCAGCAGCCTGAGTTTTATTATGAAAAACAACAGCCTCCGTACCGCGTTTTTTATACTGCTTTTCCTCGGCCTCTCGTACCTGTTGCTGAATTCAAAACGAAGACAAAGACCACAGAAAGTGATAAGGCCTTATGCCAATTACACCCTCGATTTTACCAAAACCCTGGCCGAACTATACAGAAACAGCACCGACCACAGCGCGCTTGTCAAATACAAAATCAATTATTTCTTGGAGCAACTCAGACTCCATTACAACATCACAGCCAAGGACACCGAAAAAGATTTCAGTGAACTATTGAGTGCAAAATCAGGGGTAGATATCGAAATCTGCCGTAATTTGGCCCAACGAATCAATCAGTACAGAACAAGAGAATATCTCAACCAAAATGACTTTGATACTATCTGCGCTGCAATAGCATCGTTTAACCGTAAAATTAAATTCAATGGAAGAAAATCATGACAAACACAGAGAGTACGCACCCCGTGAAACCCAATACACCGGACAGGACAATCAAACAAATGACCAACATTCACAGGAACTGAGCTTCAGCAACCGCATTGATTTGTCCAAAATTCAACAAGGAGTACATGAAATTCGCAACCAGCTCTCAAAAGTGATTGTGGGACAGGAAGATTTCATAGAATTGCTCATCATCAGCATTTTTGCCAACGGCCATTCCCTCATCGAAGGTGTGCCTGGAGTGGCCAAAACCGTCACCGCCAAACTCCTCGCTCGAACCATGGCAGTCGATTACAGCCGGATCCAGTTCACCCCCGACCTGATGCCCTCCGATGTGCTGGGAACTTCGGTCTTTGATTTGAAAACCAATGAATTCGAATTCAAAAAAGGGCCCGTCTTTGCCAACCTCTTGCTGATTGACGAAATCAACCGCGCACCTGCAAAAACACAGGCAGCACTCTTTGAAGTGATGGCCGAAAGACAAATCACCATCGACGGAAACCGATACGAAATGCAACCACCGTTCTTGGTATTTGCCACCCAAAACCCGGTGGAGCAGGAGGGAACCTACCGTTTGCCAGAGGCGCAGTTGGACCGGTTTTTGTTCAAAATCGTGGTGGGCTATCCCAAACTTGAAGACGAAATAAAAATCATAGAAGGAAACAACCTACGGAAAAATCAAGACCCGACTTCTTTGATTCAACCGGTCTTCGAAGCACATCAAATCATTGAATTTCAGAAAATCGTTCAGGAAATCATCATCGAACCCAAACTCATCAGCTACATCGCACACATCGTCAACGCCACCCGAAACAATCCTTCTCTGTTTTTGGGGGCATCGCCAAGGGCTTCCCTCTCGATACTTAACGCTTCAAAAGCACTGGCCGCCATTCGGGGAAGAGATTTTGTAATTCCTGAAGACATCAAATACACCGCCCCGCCTGCGCTCAAACACCGAATCATTCTTTCGCCCGAAAAAGAAATGGAGGGAATGACAACAGACCGGGTCGTACAACAAATCATTGAAAGCATAGAAATCCCTCGTTGATGTTTTTCTTCAGACAAATTTTTCTCGCACCACCGCTTTTTATCGGTTTTCTGCTCGCAGCCACCGGATTTGTGATAGCGTTTTTCTTTCCGGAATTCGCACCGATGGCAGAAATGTTCTTGTTTGCATTGCTCCTCGTGACAGTGATTGATTGGCTGTTGTTGTTCTCTGTCAAAACTGCCGTTTCGGGAAATAGAATCGTGGGCACAAAACTCTCCAACCAAGACGACAACAAGGTGCAACTCATGCTCAGAAACCATTACGGATTCAGAGTCAATTACAACTTGATTGAAGAACTGCCCCAACAGTTCCAAATCTTCGATTTCAACATGAAAGGCCGGATTTCTGCCCGAAATGAAATCACCCTGTATTATAATCTCAAACCGACCGAAAGAGGGATTTATCGTTTTGGTGATACCATCGTCTTTGTCAGTTCTCCCTTGGGATTTCTGCAAAGAAAAATAGTGTTGAATACCCAATGCGAAACCAAGGTGTATCCGTCCTTCCTGAAACTCCATCAGTTCAGCCTCAACACTTTTAGAACTTACCTGAACGAAATAGGACAGAAAAAAATCAGACGAATCGGACATAGCATGGAATTCGAACAAATCAAAAATTATGTGGCCGGAGACGACATCAGAACCATCAATTGGAAGGCAACAGCCAAACACCAAAGACTCATGGTCAACCAATTCGTGGACGAAAAATCACAACAGGTCTATTGTGTCATCGACAAGGGAAGGGCAATGAAAATGCCTTTCGACGGAATGACCCTGCTCGATTATGCCATCAACGCCACGCTAATCATCTGCAATGTGGTGTTGCAAAACCAAGACCGCGCAGGAATTTTTAGCTTCTCCTCACGGCTCGAAGACTGGGCAAAGGCCGAAAGAAGAAGCGACCAAATGAGAAAGATTTCAGAAAATCTCTACAGCCTACAAACCGATTTCAAAGAAAGCGATTTCGGAAAACTATACAATACACTCAAACACAAAGTCACCAACCGAAGCCTGATCATGCTCTTTACCAATTTTGAAAGCCTGGATTCCCTACACAGACAATTGCCCTATCTGGTCGGCATCAACAACAGCCATTTGTTGATTCCCGTTTTCTTTAGAAACAAGGAACTCGAGGATTTTGTGGAAAACCCGCCCGAAGATTCAGACGAATACCAAAAGGCAATGGCCGAAAAATTTATTTACGAAAAACATCAAATCGTACTCGAACTTAACCGACACGGCATAGAATCCATTCTGACACGACCCGAGGAGCTCACTATCAATGCCATCAACAAATACCTGGAAATCAAATCCAAAGGCATGATATGACCCGCTGACCGCTCCTTGCAATGGCTTTTTAAAAAAATCACCACACTTCGTTCATATTTTTTTATCTTTAATCTTTCAAACCAAAACCGCATACAATGGATTTTCTGAGTCTTCCCACCATTTTGTCCTTTTTTCTCGGCATCGGACTGGCTGCTTCTGCCGGTTTCCGTGTCTTTGTTCCTTTGTTCGCATTGAGCCTGGCGGCGCACTTCGGGGGAGATATGCTCAACCTCAACGAAAACTGGCAGTGGGTGGGCAGCTGGCCGGCAATCATCACCCTGGGTGCGGCCACCCTCATAGAAATCGTCGCTTATTATATCCCGGTGGTGGACAATCTGCTCGATACACTGTCTGTACCCATGGCGACCATTGCCGGAACCCTGCTGATGGCTTCCACACTGACCGACATGGGCGAAGTAGCCACCTGGGCACTGGCCATCATCGCAGGCGGAGTCGTGGCTGCCACTGTGAGCGGAACCACCGCGGCCACAAGGGCAGTCTCCACAGGAACCACAGGCGGAACCGGAAATTTCCTGGTCAACACCGGCGAAACAGCAGCCTCCTCAGTACTGAGCATCACCTCCATCATTTGGGCACCGATTGCATTTGTATTGGTACTCATTACCCTTTTCCTGATCTGGAGAATTTGGAAAAAGGGAAAAAATTATTTTTCGACTTAAAATAAGGCCTGTATTTAAAATCATCCAAAAGGCTTTTCCTCACCCGGGCTGTTAAAAACTTCACCCAAACTTAATCTGTGCTTCACAGTTTAATTTGTAATTTTGCACCATCAACCTAAATTCAAAAGCCTATGAATGCCACGACCACTATACTTCGTGCGGCATTGCTGTTCAACCTGTTTTTGCTTACCGCCGGATGGGGATGGGGGCAGACGATTTTCTCAGAAAATATGGGAAATCCTACTAGTAAAACAAATGTAAATTCATATACAGGATTTGAAAATTATGGTACTCATACATATACTGGGACGGGGGACGCAGATGTTAGAAATACAAGTCCAAGTGAAGAATATACTGGAGCTTCAGGCGATGGCAATGTGATGATTAATAGTGAGTCCAAATCCTTTGAAATTTCTGGTATTAATACGACCAATTATACAAATTTAGTATTAACATTTGGTCAAAGAAAAGGAACGAAAGCATCAAATAATGAATTAATTGTAGAGGTAAGTCCAGATGGGAATAATTATTCTCCATTAACTTATAGCAGACCAACCGGTTCGGGAACAGCGACTTGGCTTTTAATAGAACCGACTGGTCTAATTCCTTCTGTTTCAAATCTTAGAATACGATTTAGAGGAACGAATAATACTGAATGGAGAATTGATGATGTAAAATTAGTAGGAGAGTCAGCCCCGACCGGCCCCACTCTCACCGTTTCTCCATCTTCTATCACCGGTTTGGGGTACATGGAGGGCGGCAGTTCCACCGAAAAGACTTTTTCGGTCAGTGGTTCGAATTTAGACCCGGCAAGTGGGAATATCAGTGTTACGGCACCTGCAAACTTTCAGGTTTCAACTGACAATATAACCTATGATAATTCTGTAAACCTACCGTATTCGGGAGGAATTTTATCGGCTACAGATGTGTATGTTCGTTTGAATTCCGGATTGTCTATAGCAACTTATACCGGTGACATTACGATTGCCGGTGGTGGAGCAGATGAAAAAACTGTGAGTGTTGAGGGGATTGTGACGGAGTACACAGAAAGTGAAAACCCCTGTTTTGCAGTAGATTTCTCTGACATTACCACCGGAAACAGCACTTCGACCAATGGTTCAAGCAGCCAGTGGGGAGGCAATGCTGACTTCCCGACGGTTGTTAAAACTTATCAGGCAGGAGGAGCTGTCAGAATGGGAAATAAAGCAAACCCAAGGACAGGTTCGATTGAATCAAGAGCTTTGACTGAAGTATCAGGAGATATTACCGTAAATATTATGGTTAAAGGCTGGATCAATATTGAAGGAGGTATAAAAGTAAGCATTGACGGACAGGAACAGTCACTGA
>JAQVKJ010000106.1 GCA_028694715.1 Weeksellaceae bacterium
CTTCTCCGATTTTTGCTTGGGCGAGCAATCTGGAAACCCGGGTTCTTTCGTCCTGCTGTGCATTGGCTTCACCGATGGCTCCATCTCTGTTTTTCTCGGCTACCGAAACTTTTGCTTCGTTGATTGCTTGTGCGGCAGCTTCTTTGCCCAAAGCTTCTATATAGCCGGATTCGTCTTTGATGTCTGTGATGTTAACATTGATCAACTTCAAACCGACTTTCTTTAATTCATTTTCTACATTTTCTGTAATGCTTTGTAGTAATTTGTCGCGGTCAGAGTTGATTTCCTCAATGTCCATCGAAGCTACAACCAAACGCAATTGGCCAAAAATTATTTCTTGTGCCAAATCACGAATGTCGTCGCCTGAAAGTCCCAAAAGCCTTTCGGCCGCATTTTGCATCACCCCAGGATCGGTTGAAATACCTATGGTAAAACGGGAAGGTACATTCACACGGATGTTCTGACGGCTCAAGGCATTGGTCAGATTGACTTCAATTGACATCGGAGTCAAATCCAAGAATGCATAGTCCTGAATTACCGGCCATATAAAAGCAGCACCTCCATGATTACACCGTGCTGACTGACCTTTGCCGGTTTTACCGTAAATAACTAAAATTTTGTCCGACGGACAGCGTTTGTATCTTTTGATGACTGAGAAAAACATGATTACCACAAACAGCATGGCAATCAGTAATCCAACAACTGCAGCAAACTGCGATAAACTTTCCTGAGCAAAAATTACTGAATAATTCATGTTATCAAAGGGGTTTAATGATTAATACTCCGTTTTTTGTGACAGAATCAACGACTACGAGCGTGCCTCTTTTGATGTCTTCAAATTCATCGGTAAGGGCGTCCATTTCACGCAAACTGCCTTGCACATTGATTTGAACTTTTCCCATTTTACTTCTTCTGCCTCCGACTTCTAAATAAACTTCTCCGGTTGAATGGACGGCGTTCTGATAATCCAGTGTACCGCTTTCGGTCATCCGACTGACATAATAAAATATTCCTGCCATAATCGTCATCATGACCAAACCGCAAATGCCCGCAACGATGATGGAAGTAATCAGCCCATAGCCATTGTTTAGACAGGCAATTCCTATCCAGCCGAAAATCGCAAAAAAAGCAACACCGTTTTTGAAAGTGAAGAACTGAAATCCTGCGCCACCATCAAAATCGGTGTCCATATCTGTATCCCCACCCAAAAAAGTGGTTACCAGCACAATCAGAAAAATGAAAGTGGCAATCAGGGCAATCAGCCAAAAAACCTGTTCAGGCGATGTCAGTTCATAAAACCAGTCAAGCATCTGCTAATTTATTGAATGGGCTAAAATACAAATTATTTGCAATTTTAACATTCTTGCAATATTCTTTTAACAAATTGAATGAAATTAAATCAAAGCAACAAAATGAGATTGATATGAGGCTTTTGAGGCATGGATTTTGATTATTCTGGACAAGGATTTAAAAAAAAACAATTAAGGAACAATAATATGGCGAGATGGGTTTATTTGTTATTTTTTATACTCATAGTTGAAATATATTCGTATCAGGCATTCAGAACAGCATTTGACAATAAACTCTTCAGCCGGATTTACCTGTTGGTTTCATTGGGAATCTTCATATTCTTGCTAATTTCTACACTTAGTTTTAATCAGCGTGCAGGACTGAATCATTTCTCGATGATTGTCATCGCAATTTTTTTGATGGTTTATATTCCCAAAACGCTGATCAGTGTATTTCTAATGGTTGAAGATGTAATACGATTGGTTTGGGGAATACTCAGGTATTTTGCTGGCTCAGGACAAGAAGTAACATTTTTGCCCGAAAGGAGGCAGTTCATCAGCCGTGCTTTGCTTGTTTTGGCTTCTGTGCCGGTAGCGTCCATGGTTTATGGTATTTGGAGAGGTAGATACGACTACAGAGTGACAAAAACCAAGGTGTATTTTGATGATTTGCCGGATGATTTTGATGGTTTTACGATACTTCAGATATCGGATACCCATTGCGGGAGTTTTGACAACCGAGAAAAAATCCGTTACGGCATTGATTTGATCAGTCAACAGAAATTTGACATGATGGTTTTTACCGGTGACCTAATCAATACAAGGGCCGAAGAGATGGACGATTGGTTGGAGATGTTTGCTTCTATCCCTATGCCGGAATTTGGGAAATTCTCAATATTGGGTAACCACGATTATGGAGATTATCTTAAATGGCCAACTGAAGAAGATAGGCTCAACAACCAAAAAGCCATCAGAGATGTATATCCAAAAATTGGTTTTCAGTTGTTGAGAAACGAAAATAAAATTATCCGCAAAGGCAATTCAACCATCAGATTGGTTGGTGTTGAAAATTGGGGAAAAGGTGGTTTTCATAAATTAGGGGATTTGAAGAAAGCCACTCAAAATGTTGGACAGGATGAATTTAAAATATTACTCTCTCACGATCCTTCGCATTGGGACATGAAGGTGCAGAACAACCCGTTTAATTATCATCTTACGCTGAGTGGCCACACACACGGAATGCAATTCGGTATAGAAATTCCCGGTTTCAAATGGAGTCCGGTCAAATACAGATATCCGCACTGGGCAGGATTGTACGAAAACAAGGGTCGCTATTTGTATGTCAATCGTGGGTTTGGTTTTCTGGCTTTCCCGGGCAGGGTGGGAATCTGGCCTGAAATCAGTTTGTTAGAATTGAAAAAGAAGGTCTGAAGTTTCATGATTTCTTAGAAGTATCTCTTTATTTTTGATGAAATAAATTTATGTAATTTTGGGAATTATTAAATAATCCTAACGATTTTGAATTTCAGCTGGTGGTTTGCAAAAAAAATAGGCTTTGGAAAGACCAATAAAAACAATCTTTCCACCAGCATTATTCGTATTGGTCAACTTGCGGTTGCCATCGGAATCATGGTGGCATTGATTACCGTTTCCACGGGTATCGGAGCAAGAAAAGGCATCAAGCAAAAACTTGCTGATTTCAATGGACATATCACCATCAAACCATACAACAGCAATCAGTCATTCAATTCTGATTCGCTTACTTTACGACAGGATTTTTATCCTGAATTCAAACAGGTTCCAGAAATTACGCACATCCAGGCCATCGCCACCAAAAGCGGAATCATCAGAACTGTGGACAATTTCAGCGGCGTGGTACTCAAAGGCGTGGGGACAGATTTTGATACGCTCAGATTCAAACCTTATCTTATAAAAGGAAAGTTCCCGAAAATCTATCATGACAGTCTTTCGGATGAAGTGGCTGTCCCACAGAAAATTGCCAATGAAATGCATTTTGATGTGGACAGCAGTTTTGTGATTTATTTTATCAGTGATACAGGAAAACCATTGTACAGGCGATACAAAATCAGCGGAATTTTCAAAACTGACATCAAGGATTTTGACGATATATACATTATTGGCGACATCAAACAGGTGCAAAGGCTCAACCAGTGGAACAATAACACTGTGGGTAGTTTTGAGCTTTTTGCAAAAGACATTGAAAAGTTGGATGAAGTAGCTCAAAAAGTGAATGACCAAATAGATTTCAGTTTGTTTGCACAATCAGCCAACAGCACTTTTAGCCAGATCAACGACTGGATAAGCGTTTTTGACACCAATATTTTTGTGGTTTTATTCATCATGATGGTGGTGGTGGCCATCAATATGATTATGGTGTTACTGATTCTGATTTTAGAAAGAACCCATTCCATTGGTTTGCTCAAAACGATGGGGGCGACCAACTGGCGGATCCGTAAAATTTTTATTTATTATGCATTATTTATCATGATTCCGGGTTTGCTTGTAGGTAATTTTATTGGAATCAGCCTGTTGCTTGTTCAGAAATTCTTTAAGTTCATCAAACTTCCGGCCGAAAACTACTATTTGTCCTATGCACCTGTGTATTTGGATGTATTTCAGATTTTGTTGCTCAATCTTGCAGCACTGTTGATTTCTGCCATGGTGCTGACACTTCCTTCTTGGTTGATTTCAAAAATCACCCCCAATCAGGCAATGAAAATCAAAGAGTAATTGATATCTTGGGTGATGGGTGATGGATGATGGGAGTTGGATGATGGATGACGGGAGTTGGGTGATGGATGATGGGTGATTGGGTGATGGGAGTTCTATAATTTCACTAATTGATACCGGCGTTCTGAAATAAGTTTACTAAATTGTTGTCAAATTTTTTCAGATGAAACCAAAAGATAGAATCCATGTACTTGATTTGAATTTTCTGGGAGGTTCATTTTCTATCGCTACTTTTTTAATTCCTTCCACAGACGGCCTTATACTGATTGAAACCGGCCCCGAAACGACATTTGAACGATTGAAAAACGCAATTTCTGAAGTCGGATATAACAGCAAGGATGTCCGTCATGTTTTGTTGACCCACATCCATTTTGACCATGCGGGTGCCGCATGGAAATTTGCCAAAAACGGCGCTTCGATTTATGTGCACCCCATTGGATTGCCACACTTACAAAATCCAGAAAAACTTTGGAATTCAGCAAAAATGATTTACAAAGAAGACATGGAAAGGTTATGGGGAGAAATGAAACCGATAGCAGCTGAATTTTTGAAACCAGCCAATGATGGAGATTTGCTTAAAATCGGTGAATTGAATTGGAAGGTTCATTATACGCCAGGTCATGCAATTCATCACAACGCCTATCAGTTAGGCGATGTGATTTTTACCGGAGATGTGGCAGGTGTCAGTATTCAGGGAGGACCTGTGGTACCTCCTTGTCCACCACCGGACATTCATATTCCTGACTGGAAAGCTTCTATCCAAAAATTGAGAAGTCTGAAGCCAAAAATGCTTTATCTGACCCATTACGGAGCTGTTCATCAAGTCAATAAACACTTGGATTCTCTCGAAATCATGCTGGATGAATGGGCAGATTGGATGAAACCATTTTTTGATGCGGGAGTCCCGGCGGAAGAAATAACACCCAAATTCATGGATTACACCAAGAATCAACTGAGAGTTCAAGGTGTTTCTGAAGCGGATATTGAACGATATGAACGAGCCAATCCCAGTTGGATGTCGGTCAGTGGCTTGCTCAGGTACTGGAAACTAAAAGCGCAGGGAAGAATATGAGTCAACTTTTATTGACCGTCGCATCATCACCGAGTTCCGCTATTAATTTTTCAGTCTTCTTTTTCTGATTTGATTTTGCTTTCAACAGCGAATTGATGACGATGGCCAAAAGCATTACCAAGGTGGCCATATAAAAAAGTGGGGTCATTTTTTCTGAATCGCCAAAAATAAGATAAGCGATGATGATTCCGTAAACCGGCTCAAGATTGACATTTAGCAACAAAGTGAACGGGCTTACATTTTTCATCAATGATACTGACTCGGTCATCGGATAGGCTGTAAACAAACTTCCAAGTAGCAACAACAAACCAAGGTCTCTCCAAGAAACCGTCATCAATGCACCCACTCCATCAGCAAAAAGTAAGGCAACGGAAACAACCACCCATGCGCCTATCATTTCATAAAACATGATTTTTCTTGATGGAAATTTGTAATAAATCTTTGCATTAATTACAGAAAACAAGGCCGAAAGAAAGCTACATACAATTCCGTAAACTATACCCAGCCAGAAAGAAGGACTTGCATTGTAAATCAACAAAATACAACAGGAAACTACGATTGCCAGTATGATTTCCGATACATTGATCTTTCTTTTGAAAA
>JAQVKJ010000107.1 GCA_028694715.1 Weeksellaceae bacterium
TTTTTTAGGGGAACTCTCCCCTATTTTCATGAACATGATAAATATCATGTTGCGAATAATACTTTCGGCTCTTTTATTAAATATGTTTGTGTTATTGTACTTAATAAAAAGTTAGTTTCATGAAAATAAATCCATTCAACACCTCTATTGTAAGTCTCTTATGCCTGTTTTTTTTCATGCCCGATGCGCATTGCCAATCCATTGAATGGCAGCAGGTTTTGGGGGGTACCCACAGCGAATATCTTTATGATGTCAAAGCGACACCTGATTACGGCTTTCTTTTGGCGGGCAGTTCATTTTCGGGAGAGACAGGCACCAAGTCAGAAGCCGGACAGGGCGATCTGGACTATTTCCTGTGGAAGATGGACGAGAGCGGAAAAATGGAGTGGCAGAAATCATTCGGTGGTTCGAGAAGCGATTATCTCTACAGTGCCGCACTGACCAAAGAGGGCGGCTACATCCTTGGTGGTGCTTCGGCTGCGCTCAGCAACCCGGGTGAGGACAACGGGGACAAAAAGCATCCCGGTTATGGCAATATGGATTTCTGGATACTCAAACTCAATCCCGAAGGAAAAGAAGAATGGCAGATTACTTTAGGCGGCATCGGAAACGACCAACTGCAGAGCATACAGCAGACTGCGGATGGCGGTTACATCGCCGGTGGCAGCTCGGATTCCTCACCGGTTAAAGACAGTGAGGGAAAAATCATCGGCAATAAATCGGAAGCATCTTATGGAAGTTCGGATTATTGGGTGGTCAAACTCAGTGCAAACGGAGAAATAGAATGGGAAAAAACCTTTGGCGGTTCCTTCTCCGACCGACTGAAAGACATTTTGATTCTGGAAGACGGCTATCTGATTGCCGGGACTTCCAACTCACCTTTGGGAACAGGCAGCAAAACAGTACAGCACTATGGAGAAAATGACCTTTGGCTGATCAGGATTGACAAGCAGGGCAATGAGCTCTGGCAAAGAGCATACGGCGGTGAGGGCGATGATTCGCTTTCACAAATCATTACAACCGAAAACGGCTACTTGGTTGCAGGGAGCACCAACTCAAAACCCCATCCCGACGGTGGAAAAACGGCTGCCAACGGAGAAGGTACTGACTTCTGGGTTTTGGAAATTGACAGAGACGGCCATCCGCTCTGGGACAAAACCTATGACATTGGTATGTGGGATGTGCTGGTGTCGGTTCTCCCCCTGCCCCACTCCAAAGGAGGGGGAAGTGCCGGCAGTGATTACCTGCTCAGCGGCTATGCTGCTTCCGAAACACTGGGCAAAAAAACCGACAACAAAGGAGTCAATGACTATGCGGTCATCAAAATCAATTCAAAAGGTGAGAATCTCTGGCAGAAGACCATCGGTGGCATGGGCAACGAACAGTTGAAAGGAGCGGTGCAGACCAGAGACGGCGGTTATCTACTGGCCGGAAATTCGGATTCTAAAAAATCGGATGACAAGGACAGGGCCTCGATAGGCGGAAACGATTACTGGGTAGTAAAATTGGGCAGTGAGAACAAAGCGGCCGAAGACAGAAAATTGGTCGAGGTCTTCCCCAACCCTACTTATCAGTTCACCAATATTGTCATTGCAGAAGACTTCAGAGAGGCCAAAGCGGAAGTGTTTGACCTGAACGGCAGAAAGCTACAGACCAAAGAGCTGCCCTACCGAAGTACGGCCGTTGACCTGCAGGGCTATCCGCCGGGCGTGTATGTAATGAAGATAAACATCGACGGAAAGACCGAGGAAGTGAAGGTGTTGAAGAAGGGAGGAAAGTAATAATTGAGTTAAGAAAATAAGACTATGAAAAAAATATTTATTGTTGTTGCATTGATTGTTTGCAGTATCTCATTTGGGCAAACAGCCGGGAGTCCTTTTCAAAAAAATATTTCTGAAAAGTTTTTCCCTAAGACACCGTCAGAAAGGGCTTTTGAAAAATTCATAAATATTCCTGAAGGAAATTATAGTGGTGTTCACGGTTTTTCTGTTCCCATTTATACCATTCAGGGAAATGAATTCAGTTTTCCCATCAGTATTGATTACAGTGGCGGGGGAATCAAAGTTGACGAGATTTCAGGGACAGTTGGATTGGGGTGGAATTTGAATGTTGGCGGAGTAAACTTTTCACAGGAGATAAGAGGGCGACAGGATGGCCAAACAAGTTATGGAGGCATTGATATTGAGAACCCGTTAAATTTTTCACCAAATGACAATCCACAAGATTACGAAACGGCACTTAATATGGTTGGACAGATAGAGGGCGTCACAGCAGGATGTATTAAATTGATGGACGGAATAGAATCTTTGAATGAATTGAATCCGGATTTTTTCTCTTACTCATTATTAAATAACAGAGGTAAATTTATAAAAGATTCTGATGGAAATATTCATACGGTACCAAAAGACGATATCATCTATAACAATAATAACATATTGATTGATAAAAAGGGAATACATTATCATTTTACTTCATACCTCAGCTCTAATACAACTTTTTATACTGGTACTTATCAAAATTCCTATTCTATATCATTTTATATAGATAAAATTGTTTTTCCGAATGGAGATGAAATTAATTTCAACTACATTCAAAACCAATACACATATATAAGTAATTACGAATTTACTCAAGATGTCCAAGAAACATTCTATTATGGGTCTACGGGAGAGATGCCCTTAGAAATAGAAAAGCGGCCTTATTTGACAGAGACAACAGAATATTTAATTTCTTCAGTAAAATACAAAAACACTGTAATAGATTTCAAATACAAAGAAGTGGGTGGTTCAATAGGGTACAGAGAAGATGTGAAAGGTGCGGCAAGTCTTGATAAAATAGAAATCAAATACCTGCAACCGAATAGTCAATACAAAATGGTGAAAGAGTATAAATTAGAAACTGACTATTTTATCAGTAGAAACGGTAATACGGGAGAGCTATATACAGCAAGTAACTATCCTGATTCGCAATACAAAAAAAGGTTAAGATTAAAATCGATTAAGGAATTGCGTTCATCAAGTCAATATACATTTGAATATTATGGTGAACATGAGGCAGACTCCTACGGGAGCAACACTGATTTACCCAACAGGTTCTCATACAATACAGATTATTGGGGCGTGTATAACGGAACGGAAAACAACTCTCCCATCGAAACTTTTACTTACTATCGTACAAACAGTACACCTCCTGAAAATATTATAGTATGGGGTGCTGACAAGCTGCCATCTGAGGATTATGCAATTGTTGGTTCTTTGTCCAAAGTTCAACTTCCCACAGGAGGAAGCCAAATATTTGAATACGAATTAGATACTTATCAAGTTGATTACGGACCGATAACTGAAACTTTCCTATTTCCAAGAGAGTTTAATAAAGAACTGTATTTTCAATATAATGATCCTAATTATTTGAATTATAGAATAGACATAGAACCAGATGATTTTCCTGAATATGATTACAGAGACGGTTTGGACTACAGAGTTGAATTTTACAATAATGACGCCCCGCCACCGCCTGAATATCCTGGAGATTTACCTATGCAAAAATACTATTATTTACAATTGTTTGAAAATGATGACAATCATCCAATTGGACCTGTAATTATCTGGAATCATGCTCAAACCGGAGATATACTATTACCCATACTAAATCCAGAAAAAAACTACTACTTCAAATTATTTTATGTATCTGAAAATTTACCAGATAATCCAGACCCTCCTCCTTTTGTAGATATCTCCATCAAATTAAAATGGGGACAAAAAGATTACAAGGAATTTACAAACAAGAATGCAGGTAGTTTACGAACCAAATCCATTATCTTAACTGATATGGATGGAAGTGAAAAGCTGAAGAGAACTTATTTGTATGAAAATTTTGAAGAAAACAGCTTGTCAAGTGGAATATATACAGGTAGAAATTACGGAACAGCTACTTTTACAATGAAACCGTGTAAAGACAATTCATCTCAATCAAATTGTTCTAACCGCTATTGTAAATACAGAACTTATTACCGTACGCCCAATCATTTAAATCTCAACTCAGTTTATGGGAAATCAGTGTTTTATGAAAATGTAACTGAAATATACAATAATGTAAAGGAAAGTAATCAAAATTTTAAAATTGAATATGAATTCAAAGCACCTGAATTAGGAGTTGAATATCCCTCTGGCTATGACACTCCCATCATACACAGAACATACAGTGATTATACAGGAGGTATGATGCTGCATAAAAGAGTTTTTGATGATTCAAATACAATAGTAAAAACATTCGAAAACACTTATGCCGAACCTGATTATTATTACAATGCAGCATCTGCTGACTATTTAGGCAATAGTATTGTCGCCTACGGAATGATGGCTACAATAATAAATGAAGAAATTGTATGTACGGTCAGTGCAGAAGGGTTTTGTGTACCTAGGTATGAGTTTGGCACCAATTATTATTACATAACAAGTGCCTGGATTAAGTTGGATAAGACGATTGAAAAAGATTACAGTAATGGGCAACTGACAGTGACCACTGAAACTGACTATGAATATGACACCACATACTCCCATTTGAATCCGGTAACCGTAAAAACCACCAATTCTCTTGGCGAAACCATCGTAACCGAATACAAATACCCTCAAGATCTGGCGGGTCAGCGGCCGTGGATGAGTACGCTTGTTGCCGAAAACCGGATAGCCGACCCAGTAGTTGTTAAAACAAAAAACCAGACACTTGATAAACCACTGTCGATTCAGGAAACCGTATATGAAAAAGACTCAACTACGGTAAATATTGTCCTCCCTAAATATGTCTTTGCCAAGAAAGGTTCGCAAACACTGAATTACTCACCCACCGGAGAAGATCTCAGAATCACCTATGACAAATATGATAGCAATGGAAACCTTCTTCAATACACTTTGGCCAACGGCACACCGGTCTCCATCATCTGGGGCTACAACGGACAATATCCGATAGCCAAAGTGGAAGGGCTGACCTATTCCGAAATAGATGTGAGTGTTATCAACTCTTTGCAGAACAAAAGCAATAACGGAAGCCTGGCCCCGTCTCATTTTGAAAACCTCCGGAAATTGGAAAATGCGATGGTAACCGGCTATATCTATGAACCACTGGTTGGCGTAACGGCCATTATCCAGCCCAACGGCCAGAAAGAGACCTATGAGTACGATGCCGCCGGGCGGCTGATACGGGTCAGGGATCACGACGGAAACCTGCTGAAAAAAACAGACTATCATTATTACAATCAATTACCCTAAAACCCTGAGATCATGAGACATTTATACAGCTTTTTATTATTGCTTTTTATCTCGGGGCTTGCCTTCGGCCAGTCACCGGATAAGAACTACATCAAAGCCACAGAATATTTGGACGATACGGCCGATTCCGATACAGCCCTCATTACGGTTCAATACTTCGACGGTCTGGGACGGCCCGAGCAAAGTGTTTCGGTCAAGGCGACACCGGATTACAAGGACATCGTTACCAAAATAGAATACGACGGCTTTGGCAGGCAGTCGTTGGACTATCTGCCGGTGCCTGTCAGCCAGTCCAACGGTGATTTCATCGACCCTGGTAACATTACTGGAAATTATTATATGCAGAACTATACCCAAGGCACCTGGTATTCTGAAAAGACCTTTGAGAATTCACCGCTCAACCGGG